>URSX01000050.1 GCA_900550615.1 uncultured Eubacteriales bacterium | reverse complement strand
ATACCCTGGAGGGAATCGAAGGAAAATATATTATGCCTGGAACCACACATCGGCAATGTCGGAGAAGGCTCCGGCGGGCTTGGCGGCGGAATTATCCATGGTATAGGTGCCCAGGGATTCCACCGTCATCTCGCTGGCGCTGCCCTGGGTCAGATAGGCGCTGCCGTCGTGCTCGTTGAAGAAGTACAGGCTGTCGTATTCCGGGATAACCTGGGCGCCGCCGCTGGCGGTCACCTGGCCGTCCTTGTAAAAGGTAAAGTACATGCCACCCTCCGTGGCGCTGACCTCCAGCGTGTCGCACCGGGCATCGTCCGCGCCTTTCCATACGCCGTAATACGCATCAAAGCCGGAGGCATCGGCGGCGCTGTCGTAGGCGGCTCCCTCCAAAACGGGCGGCGCCTGAAGAACGACGCCGTTATTGTCGCCGTCGTCGTTGAGATCGTCCTGGTTCTTCTTGCCGCCGCAGGCGGCCAGGGTGAGACACATGACCAGTGCCAGCGCCAGGGCTGCCATCCTTCTGCTGATTTTCATAAAAATGATCCTCTCCTTTTTTAGTTCAATGCTCCTGTTCCACCATGGAAAAGAGCTCGTCGTGACTCAGCTCCACATCGCCGAAGCGGATGAAAATGCCGTTGGTCACGGCACTGCGCCACACCTGCGGGTCCGTCAGGGGACTGAAGCGCAGCTTATCCAGATACGGCTTCATATCCAGGAGCAGCCGGCTGCCGGATACAAAATCCACCTGCAAAATGTGATCCCGCAGGGGAAGCACGGCCGAAATGTATTTCCGCTCCAAGGGCTGACCTCCTTTCCGGGGATGATAAAAAGACCCACTGTACCGCATATTGTACAGTGAGTCTTTTGGCTTTTCAATTCACCATTGGTTAATACTTGGCCAGATCTGCCAGGCGCCTGCGCTTGGTGCGGGCATCGCCCTGGAGACCCAGCTTGGCGTAGAGCTGGCTGGTGTACTGCTTCACGCTCCCCTCGGAGAGGTAGAGCTTCTGAGCAATCTCCCGGTTGCTGAACCGCTGGGCGATCAGGGCGGCCAGTTCCTTTTCCCGGGGCGTCAGAGCGGCCAGAGCCGCCGGTTCGGCGGCGCGGCGGAGCCGGTTCTCCATCTCCTCCCCCAGGGCGATGGCCTGGGGCAGAAGGCCCTCTTGGGGCAGCTGCGCCAGCATCGGCCTGAGATAATGGTAGTTTTCCGCCAAAGGCAGGATGAACCCGTCCTGGGCGGCATCCTCCAGGGCCTGCAGCAGCAGGGGCTGCGCCTGCCGGGGCTTATCAAGGCAGAGGTAGGCCGCCGCTGTCTGAAGACGGACATACAGCGCCACCAGGGCATAGTGCATCCGCAGGCAGGTGTCCAGCAGTGCCTCACTGCGGCCGATGACCTGGGCGTAAGAGCCCTGGGCGAGAAACACCTGGTTTTCGATCAGATCCATCATGGGCTTGCCGGGGGCGAGGAAGTTCACGGTGGAGAGCCGGTGCTCCCGGAACAGCGCCGGGATCCTCTCCGGCTGGCGGGCCAGCGCGTGACAGTAGGCGCTGATGCTGTCCAGAATATGCAGCCAGTCCGTGTTGTGCTGGGCCAGCAGCACCTCCCTTCGCCGGGCGAAGGTGTCCCGGGGCGGGATGTCCGCGCACAGGGCCAGCCGCCAGCTGAGAAAGTCGCAGCACAGGGCCATGTTCTCCTGGCCGTTGTGGGCGATCCGGGCATAGGTGCGCTCCAGGTCGATCTGCGCGTCGGCAAAGCGGCCCTGCAAAAAGGCCGCTTCCGCCCGCATGACCGTCTCGGCTCCCTGCCCGTGGCCGGAGGTGACCTGATAGTAGTGGGGCATGCATTCGTCCATCTCTGCCAGCTCCCGGGGCAGGGCGCCGGGCTCCCGGTGGAACATCATCAGAACCGACGGGGAGCCGAAGGTCCAGCCACCGCTTGCCTTGATGCTGATGGCCGGGCGGGACATCTGGCGGCTGGCGCTGCGGTGCAGACGGCTCATGGCGCTGATGTCGTTGTAAGAGAGGAAGCTCAGGATCAGGTCGCACTCACCCAGCAGGTTGCCACGCTCGGCCTCCGTCAAAGCCGTGTCTTCCTCCACAGCGGCCAGAAGCAGGGCCTTCAGCTCCATCATCTTCGGGATCTGCCGCCATGTGAACATGCGGCGCATCAGCACCAGCAGGGAAAAGGGGTGCCTTTTCAGCACCTGGGTCGGGCACGTTTCCAGGAAAGAGAGCACCTGCGCAGGTTCCAGCGCTGCCAGCAGTATTCCCGCGTCCCGCTGGATCACCCGCAGGGCATCGTCAAAATCCCCGCAGCGCCGGTAGGCGGACAGGGCGTGGATATACTGCCCGTGCTGCTCGTACCAGGCGGCGTAGCGGTGCAGATACTGCGCCTGCTTTTGGCTCGGCAGCGTCTGAAACAGCCGCTGGGCGCAGGACTTCATCATGTGGTGGAAGCGGAACGTCTCGCTGTCCGGAAGCCGCTGGGCAAAGGCATTCTGCTCGGTCAGGCCCGTCAGCAGGGCGCGGGTCTGGGCATTCTCCGTCACGAACTCAGCCATGTCCACCGTAAACTCGTCCGCCAGGCCCAGTACCGCCAAAAACTCCTGCTGCTCCGGCGGCAGGGGATCGAGCATGGCGGCGGTGAACATATTGTAGATGTCCGAGGCGTGGGAAGGCAGCTGCCCCCGGTCAGCCAGGCTGCACAGGTTCAGATATACAGCGGAAAACCAGCCCTCCGTGGTGTAGAGGAGGTCATCCACCTGACGGTCGGTCAGACGAATGCCGCAGCGGCGGGTATAGACAGCCAGCTCCGTGTGATTCAGCCGCAGCTGCTGGATGCCGATAGAGCAGACCCGCCTGCCCAGCCGCAGCACCGCATCCCTGGGCAGGAACCGGTCGCGGCTGGCCGCGATGATGTGCACGTTTTCCGGCAGACGTCCGGCCAGGGTGCAGAGAAAGCCCGGGATGCGGCCGTCGGTCAGCAGATGGAAATCGTCCAGAAAGATGAAAAACTCCGTCTCCCCGGCCAGCCGGTGACAGAGCTCGTCTGCCAGCAGGCTGCCGCCGGCGGCGTCCGCGGGACAGGGATATCCGCTGAGAAAGGACAGTCCCCCGTGGCAGAAGGCGCTCTGCACGCTTTGCCAGAAGATGGCCAGATTGTCGGAGTACACGCTGACGCGGATGATCCGCGCCGCCTCACTGGCCCGCTGGGAAAGATACCAGTTGACGGCCGTGGTCTTGCCGTATCCCATAGGCGCCACTACAGTGGTCAGGGCGCAGTGGGAAATAGGCCGCAGACTCTCCCGCAGCCGCTCGGATATGTAGACGGTGTTCAGATTTCGCTTCTGCATGGCCATGGTTCACCCCTCCGCCGGTGCGTTGAAGCTCCGGGTCAGCACCTGGGGGTCGCGGACATTCCGGCGGAAATCATGGCAGAAGGCGGCGTATTCATAGCCTGTGCAGATGCGCTCATCCATCACGATGCCCAGGGGCATCATTTTCCGGCTCGGATCTCCGGCCATGTAGTTGGGCACGGGCTTACCCATGCAAACAAAAACGCTGGTGGTGCCGAACTCATAGCAGTGGTGGTGGATGAAGCTGGTTTTGATGGAGGCCAGATTCGTGATGAACAGGCTGGTGTGGAAGGGGGAAAGGTCAATGACCTTTCGCGGCAGCAGTCCGTGCCTGTCCAGAAAGTAGGCCAGACCGACGACGAAGCGCGGCAGCCCCGGCACAGAGAACATGAACCGGGCAAAGCGGTCGGTGCTGTTGCTCTGCTCCGTTTTTTCGTTGGCGGCGATGACGGCCTTGATCTTCTCGTTCACCGTGAAAACCGTGTCCTCCGGCTGGAGATAGATCTTCAGCGTGGTCTCGCTGGGGGAGCCGTCGGCCAGCCGCTTCATGATAACGAAGGAGACGCAGAAGTGGTTGCGCTGATAGATCTTGCGGTTCATCACAAAGTAATTCAGCTTCGGATTTTCCAGCACCGCCCGGTAGTAGGCGGAGATAATCACGCTCATGTGGTTCAGGCGCACACCCTGCCGCCGCTGGGTGCGAATGAAATCCTTGATGATCTCCTCGTCAATGTTCTCTGTAATGGTGTTCCAGGCATCGTACCGCTTGGGCATGATGTAAGGAATGGCCGCCACCAGAGGCGGCAGATTTTTTACGCGTGTACCGTCGGGACGCATAAGCTGTCCCCCTTTCATTGGATGGATTTGGATGGATATGAATAGGATGCGGGGTGGAGGGTGCTGTGAAGTGGGATACCGGTAAAGCTCCGGCCGCCGCAGCTGGGTGTAGGGGCGGCGGCTCCGGATCTGCCCGGATTCGCGCAGATCCACCTCTGCATAGAGGAGCTGCTCCGTGTCGTCGGCCTTGGCTGTCACAGCGCCGTTGGCATCCACCACGATGGATTCGCCGGAAAACTCCATGGCCCCCTCGCGGCCCACCCGATTGCACATGGCGATGGCCACGCTGCTATGAAAGGCCTGCACCCGCAGCTCCCATTCAAACATTTCCGATGGCTCAGCCTTGGTGTTCACCGTGGGGATGAGGATCAGCTCCGCCCCCATGAGGCTCTCCGTGCGGATGCTCTCGGGATAGTGCCGGTCAAAGCACACCACGATGCCGATCTTTCCGTGCTCGGTGTCAAACACCCGGAAGCCGCCGTCCGAGGGTGTGTAGTAGTCCTGCTCGTAAAACTGCTCCGCCTGGGCGATGTGGACCATCTTCTGCACGCCGAGCACCGCTCCGTCATTTGAGATCAGAAGGCTGGCGTCGTAGGCGTGTCCGTTTTCCTCCAGCAGGAAGTTGGGAGACACCATGATCCGGTGCGCCTGGGCCGCCTTGCAGAACGCCTGCACGGTGGGGGAGTCCCCCGCTACGCGGAAGGCGGAGACATCCTGCCCCGGGTACTGGGGGAAGAATTCCGTCAAGTGCACCTCCGGAAAGAGGATCAGATCCGCGCCGTTTCCGGCGGCTGTCTCAATGGCCCGGAGGCTTTTCTCCAGATTGGCGGCCATGCTGCCTGCATTGGCCATCTGGCAGAGGGCAATTTTTATGGTGTCAGCTCCTTTTTTCTGTGGGATTGATTTCGCAAGGGCCTGCCTTTTGAGCGGCGGCGAAAAAGCGGAGAACATTTCCGGCGGTAAAGGCCAGATGCCTCCGGCAGCGGGCCATGGCATCCTCCAGGGCCACAGGAGCGGGATTAATGGGGAAAATGCCGCTGACGCCTGCGCCGTAGGCGGCGTCCACGTCCGTCTCGCTGGCACCCACCAGTGCCGCCACGGGCACGCCCAGGGACTTGGCCCGGCGGGCCACACCGATGACCACCTTGCCCCGGAGACTCTGGCTGTCCAGCCTGCCCTCACCGGTGATGACCAGGTCAGCGCCGGCGGCCAGCCGGTCAAAATCCGTCAGATCCAGCACCGTCTCGATGCCCATCTGCAGCCTCGCGCCGAAAAAGGCGGCGCTGCCCGCGCCAAAGCCCCCCGCTGCGCCGCCGCCGGGGAGGGCCATCAGGGAAAGTCCCAGATCTCTTTGGATGACCTCCGCCAGATGCCGCAGCCCGTCATCCAGCAGGCGCACCGTCTCCCGGTCAGCACCCTTCTGGGGACCGAAGACGGCTGCCGCGCCGGTTTCGCCGCACAGAGGGTTATCGATGTCGCACATGGCGATGACCTCCGCCTGCCGCAGCAGGGGATGCATCTTCTCTGTGCGGATGTGGGTAATATTTTTCAGCGTTCCGCCTACGGGGATAAAGGGGTGCCCCTGTGCATCCAGAAATTCCGCACCCAGGGCTGCCGCTGCGCCGCCGCCGCCGTCATTGGTGGCGCTGCCGCCCAGGCCCAGGACGATCCGTTTGGCGCCGCGCTCCAGAGCGTGGGCCATCAGCTGCCCCACGCCATAGGTGGTGGCAGCAGCCACCCGGCGGTCTCTTCCCACCAAGGGCAGCCCCGCAGCAGCGGCCATCTCCACCACGGCGGTCTGTCCGTCCGGCAGCAGGCCGTATAAAGCGGTCAGCTCCGCCCCGTATGGCCCCCGGCAGCTTACGGGGACGCGCTCTCCACCCACGGCGGAGAGAAAGGCGTCTACCGTGCCCTCACCGCCGTCGGCCACAGGGATGGCGTGTATTTCAGCCTCCGGCTGTAGGCGGCGGATCTCCCGGGCGAGAATGCCGCAGATATCCGCCGAGGACAGACACCCCTTGAAGGAGTCCGGGATCAAGATGTACTTGCTCATGGAACCCTCCCTGCCGTTCACTGGACGGCCCTGCGGTCTCTGTGGCGATTATACAGGAACATGCCGATCCCGGCGCCGCAGATGAGGATGTACCCCATCACGCTCCAGCCGTCCGGGATCTGCTGGAAGAAAATGTAGCCCAAAAGGGCGGCAAAGAGGATCTGTGTGTAGTCATAGACGCTGATCTCCTTGGCTGGGGCGCACATGTAGGCACAGGTGATGCCGAACTGCCCAATGCAGGCACTGCAGGCGCACAGGAGAAGCATCAGCAGCTGGTGGCCGGTAAGCCGCACGGGGCTCAGAAGGAAAAATGGGAGCGTCATCGCGGAGGAAAACAGCGAAAAATAAAACACGATGCGCAGGCTGTTTTCACCCCGGGCGCCCAGCTTGCGCACAAAGGTGTAGGCAAGGCCCGCCGCCGCGCCGCTCACAAAGCCCGCCAGGGACGGCAGAAACGGAGCCCCGTCAAAGCCGGGCTTGATAATCAGCACGCTGCCCAGCAGCGCCGTGAGCACGCCGGCGATCTGCACGGCGGTGGGCCGCTCCTTCAGCAGGAACACGGAGAAAATAATGGCGAAAAAGGGAGAGAGCTTATTGAGCATGTTGGCATCCGCCAGCACCAGATGGTCCACAGCATAGAAATTCAGCAGCAGGCCGATGGTACCGAAAACGGACCGGCCGGCAAGGTATGACCAACTGCCCTTTTCAGGCTTTAGGGGGATCCGCTTCACGGCCAGCAGTACACTTACCAGAAGCAGGGCCGCAAAATTGCGGAAAAACGCCTTTTCGGCGGTGGGAATATCCCCGACCAGGCGGACGAACACCGTCATCATGGAAAAGCCGAAGGCAGCAATGATGATACACACGATCCCCTTGACCCGGGGGGAGAGATGGTTCATTTGGAAGACTCCTTTACATGTATAACGGTTAAAAAGCATCCCTGGGCGGGATGCTTTTTGGTAGGTTCAGCCCACGGACTTTGCCAGAGGCTGGGCACTGTCATCGGTGTATTTTTCCAGCACGGCGAAGCACAGAACCGTCAGCAGTGCGTTGGGCAGGGGGCAGAACAGCCCCGGATTTGTCATGGACACCAGCAGCATTCCGGCATAGAACATACCCACCACCAGCCCGGCCTCGCCGCCGCGCAGGGCCAGGCGCATCCGGCTGGCCAGCAGCAGCCCGTAGGCCGCCAGGCCTGCCAGGCCCATGCTGCCCATGACCTGCACCACGGCGTTGTGGTAGAACACCATGCTCCCCGGCACACCGGAGAACAGGTCGATGTTCTGCTGGTTGCCCAGTCCGATGCCGAACAGGGGGTGATGTACAAAATCCTTCCAGCCCCGGGCCAAAAGAGTCCAGCGGCTGTCGCTGGGGCTGATGAAGTGATCCGGATCGCCCCGGGTGCCGAAGAAGATGTCATAGATCTGCGGACCCAGCAGCAGAACCATTGTGCCGGCCAGGGCCAGGGTGATGAAAAAGACCCACAGAGGCAGCACCTTCTGCCAGGTGAGAAAGATCATGCCCAGCAGAAGCATCACCGTGCCGAACAGGAGAGCCGTGCGGCTGCCGGAAAAAAACAGGGCCATGGCCCACAGCAGCAGCGCAGCCAGATGCCAGCGGCTGCGGCGCACCATGTAAAACACCGCCGGTATGGTGGATACCAGGATGGTAGCCGCATAATTTCGGAACAGGATGCAGGGGATTGTCCAGTCACGGGAAAATTCTGCCCAGTTTTTCATGTAGAAACAGGCAATGGCCAGCACCATGGCAAGACCCAGAGTGTAGAGCAGCTGCATCAGCCTGTGCAGCAGGTCATAGGGCCGCGGCGCCTCCAGATCGGATCGCAGCAGCAGATAGGTGACCAGCAGCCCCAGACCCAGGCCCAGAGTATAATACAGAGAAAGCGGAGAAAAGTATTCCTTGGAGGGGATCGTCCCCAGACCGCCCAGTATCGTGGCTGCGGTCACGGCGGCCAGGGGCAGGGCGCTGCGCCCCAACACGATGGGGGCTCTCCACCGCAGCAGATGCACCAGCAGACCGCCCAGGGGTAAAACCGCCAGCGGGGCGCAGGGCAGAAACACGGATAGGGAGGAATAGTGCAGGGTGGACAGCAGGAATATCATCAGAAAAGGCGTTGCCGCCGCCAGAATATCCCGGCAGAACACCAGCAGCCAGCCGCACAGGGCGGCCAGCAGCACCGTAGACGGCACCACGTTGCCCGTCAGCATGGATATGGCTGTAACAGCCAGCATCACAGGGAAGTAAAGCCGGCTGTTCCAGAAGTCTTCAGTTTTCAGAGTGATCCGGCTCATAAGGGAACCGGCAGCAGAGTTTGGCATAAGAAAGCGTGCTCTCTTTCTGTTTTTCCTGTATAAAGGGGACAAACCGTCATTTTCAGGTTATTTTACCATACCATTTTATATGCAGGAAGTCAATTCTTTTCTGACCGGAGCAGTTGCCTCACTCCGACAGAGATCGTTGCGATGCCCGGTATTTCGGGCTTATTCAGGCGCTTACAGGAGGATTTGGGCGCGCTTGGTCTCACCCAGATGCACCGTGCCGGTGATGGTGAGGGAGGTCAACCGGCCATCCTCACCCACCCGGGTGACCACCTGGATGACACCGCCGGGCTGGCGCAGGGACACGCACTGATCCGCCCCCCGCACCGCCGTCAGCCACGCGCCGATGGAGGCTGAGCCGCTGCCGCAGCCCCGCTCCCACACGCAGGAGTCTGTGGGCTTCACATACACCAGGGGCGTGAAGGCGGCCTGATCCTCCTCCAGCAGCAGGAGACCCATGGCCTCTACGGGGAGCAGGGCACTCCAGCCGCGCAGAGTCTCCTCCGCCCGATCCCGCCCTATCATATCCGCCGGGACGATGACATGGCAGATGCCTGGCAGGAACACCACCGGCAGGCTCTGCATCGCCCCGTACACCGGGAGCGAAAGGGACTCGATCCGCTCCGGCAGGGGCATGGCTACCGTGCCGATGAAGCAGCCGTCAATATGGGTGATCTGACAGGCTACCGGCTCCGGAGCTCCGGAGACCGGCAGCGTCAGGGCGCACTCTTCTCCTACGGGCAGATCCCGGTGCAGCCAGGCCGCCATGGACATGGTAGCGTTGCCGCAGAACTCGCCGCCCATCATCTGAAGCCTCGGCTTCCCGGCGGCCAGTCCCTCGGCAAAGCCCACCTGCTCCGCGTCCTTTTCTCGCCGCAGCAGCTCTGCCGCTACCCGGGGCTGCACGTCCCGGGGCACCGGAGAGGTGACCAGAAGTGTGATGTTTTTTGTGGGGTCGATGACCGTGTAGCGCAGCTCCATCTTGGCAGCCTCCTGCGTTTTTTCTCTATTATAGCCGCGTGCGGAAGAAAATGCAATTCCTGTTGCCCTTTTCTCCATAAAATGGTATACTGCATAGGAAGAAGATTTCCCTCTCAGACGCAAGAAAGGATGATCCGCTATGAAATTAAGCTTTTTCGGCGCTGACCAGTGCGTCACCGGCAGCTGCCACTGCCTGGAAGTAAACGGCAAAAAGATCCTCGTGGACTGCGGCCTGCAGCAGGGGCGGGACGAGGTAGATAATGCCAGTCTGCCCTTCCACGCGGGTGATATTGACTATGTTCTGGTGACCCACGCACATATCGACCATACCGGACGCATTCCCATGCTGGTGAAGCAGGGGTTTGGGGGCCGTATTCTCACCACCCGGCTCACCGCCCAGCTGATGGACATCATGCTCCAGGACTCGGCCCATATTCAGGAGTCGGACGCCGAGTACCAGAACCGCAAGAATCTCCGGGCCGGTCGGCCGGTGGTGGAGCCGCTGTACACCGTGGAGGACGCCCTGCGGGTGAAGGAGTTTGTCACCACCTGCGAGTATGGCCAGAAGGTAGACCTGTGTGAGGGCGTGCAGGTGGAGTGCATCGATGCGGGCCATCTGCTGGGCTCGGCCAGCATGAAGCTGACCGTTACGGAAAACGGCGAAACCCGCTCCATCGTCTTCTCCGGTGACATCGGCAACGTGGACCAGCCCATCATCCGGGACCCCCAGTTCTTCCATCAGGCGGACTTTGTGGTTATGGAGAGCACCTATGGCAACCGCAACCACACGGAGGTGTGGAGCTATACCGATGAGCTGGCCCAGATCATCGACGAGACCCTGGGCAAGGGCGGCAATGTGGTCATTCCCTCCTTTGCCGTGGGCCGTACTCAGGAGCTGCTGTACTTCATCCGGCAGATCAAGGATCAGAACCTGGTGAAGTCCGTACCCAATTTCAACGTGTATGTGGATAGCCCCCTGTCCAAGGCCGCCACCACTATTTTCTGCGGAGACCTGCGAGGCTATCTGGACGAGGAGGCTCTGGCCCTGGTGCAGGACGGCACCCATATGTTCAACTTCCCCGGCCTGCACCTGACGGAGACAGTGGACGAGTCCAAGAACCTGAATCTGGATCCCTCGCCCAAGGTCATCATCTCCGCCTCGGGCATGTGTGACGCGGGCCGCATCCGCCACCACCTGAAGCACAATCTGTGGCGCCCGGAGAGCGCTGTGGTGTTCGTGGGCTTCCAGTCCCCGGGCACCCTGGGCCGTCACCTGCTGGAGGGGGCCCAGAGCGTGAAGCTGTTTGGCGAGGAGATCGCCGTCCGGGCCAAGATCGTGAATTTCCAGGGCCTCAGCTCCCACGCCGACCGGGATCATCTGCTGAACTGGATCGACCAGTTCGCCCCCGCCAAGCCCACCCAGGTGTTCGTGGTCCATGGCGACCGGGAGGTGGCTCCCGCCTTTGCCGCCGACATTGCGGCCCGTGGCTTTGCCGCCCACGCACCCCAGTATACCGAGGTCTATGACCTGCTGGAGAACCGCATCCTGGAGCAGGGCTACCTGCCCGAGCCCAAGAAGAAGGCCTTCGAGGGTGCGCCCCGTATCTCCTCTGCCTACAAGCGGCTGGTGGAGCTGGGCGACGCGCTGGCGGCCCTTATCCGCCGCAGCCAGGGCCGGGACAACAAGACCCTGGCCGACTTTGCCGACAGCCTGCGGAAGATTCTGGAGAAGTTCAAGTTCTGATACGATTAATGGGAGCCACGGAATTACCGTGGCTCCCATGCTGAAAGGATAACCGCCATGTCATCTCTGGTGAAAAATCAAATTTACACTGCCGAAATCCTGGGCTACTCCAGCGAGGGCCTGGGCATCGCCCGCATCGGCGGCCAGGTGGTGTTTGTCCACGATGCCATAGCGGGCGAGGTGTGCGACGTTCTGGTGATGAAGGTGCTGAAAAACACAGCCTTCGGCAAGGCGGTGGCATGGAAAGCCGTCTCTCCCCATCGCCGGGAGCCGGATTGTCCCTACTACCGCCAGTGCGGTGGCTGTGCCTTCCGGCATATGGACTACGCCGAGGAGCTGCGGGCCAAAGGCCAGCGGGTGCAGGACGCCCTGACCCGCCTGGGCGGCAGCGGCGTGACGGTGGAGGAAATCCTGGGCGCGGCGGAGCCGCTGCACTACCGCAACAAGAGCCAGTACCCGGTGTCTGCCGACGGGAAAGTGGGCTTTTACCGGGCCCGGACCCACCAGGTAACGGATCTGAGCGCCTGCCTCATCCAAAAGCCCCAGGCGGACGCGACGGCCAGCGCTCTGCGCCGCTATATGGCAGAGCACCATGTGCCGGGGTACGACGAGAAAACCGGCACCGGCCTGGTGCGGCACCTGTATGTGCGTACCAACCGGATGGGACAGTCTCTCATCTGCGTGGTGGTAAACGGCGACAAGCTCCCCCGGGAAGACGTGCTGGTTTCTGCCATGCGGCAGGCGGTGCGGTCGGCCGTAGGTGTGGTGCTGAATGTCAACACCCGGCGCGGCAATGTGATTCTGGGCGACCGTTACCGGACGCTCTGGGGTAAGGATACCCTGACAGACACCCTGTGCGGCCACACCTTCCGTCTGTCCATCCCGTCTTTTTATCAGGTGAACCGGGAGCAGGCGGAGGTGCTGTACCGCAAGGCGGTGGAGTACGCGGGCCTCACCGGCGCGGAGCTGGTGCTGGATCTCTACTGCGGGGCCGGGACCATCACCCTGACCATGGCGGACAGGGCGAAACGGGTCATCGGCGCGGAAATTGTCGCCCCGGCGGTGGAAAACGCCCGGGAGAACGCGGCGGCAAACGGAGTGAAAAATGCGGAGTTTTTCTGCGGCGACGCCGGGGACATCGCGGCCCATCTGGCGGCAGAAAGCCTACGCCCGGACGTGATCTGTGTGGATCCGCCCCGGAAGGGTCTGGCTCCTGAGGTCATCGACGCCATGGCGGAGATGGCCCCAAAGCGGATCGTGTACGTCTCCTGCGACCCGGCTACCCTGGGCCGGGATGTGAAGCTGCTGGCCCAGCGGGGCTATCAGGCCACCCGCGCCGCCGCTGTGGATCTGTTTCCTGGCACGGCCCACGTGGAGACGGTAGTACTGCTTTCCCACAAAAAGCCAGACGGACATATCAACGTAA
>URSX01000049.1 GCA_900550615.1 uncultured Eubacteriales bacterium | reverse complement strand
AGACGGCAGTATCCGGCAAAACCTACTACTATAAGGTGAAAGCCGTCAGCAAGGTAAAGACCTCCGCCAATTCCGCATTCAGTGCCGTGAAGAGCATCCGGGCCAAGTAAACAGTATTGCGCGCCGGAAAGCTTTTCGGCACACCGCCCGGGGCCTGTAGGTCCCGGGCGGTTTTGCAGTCATAGCAACAGCATACGATGAAACGACACAGAAAAGAAAAATTGACATGCAACAGATTGCTGTTATAATAAATTTAAAAACATAAAAGCACCGTCCGAAAAAAGAGAAAATGAGGTGGGGAATGAATCCGTATATTGCAGCACAGATATTTAACATTCAGTCCATGGCAAAGGTTTTTGTCCAGTCTTGTGAAATGGCCGCTTTAAAAGACGACGGAAAAATCAGCAGGGAGGAAGCAAAGCAGTTAAATAAAATCCGCACAGCAACCGAAAAATTCTGCAAGGAATTAGAGAAAATCAAGTGAACACTCTGCGAGCGTTGGGTATGAAATCATTCAAGAGGCATGTTTTTCTCTGCATGTATGGACAAAGGGAAGGGCTTGTGCTATCCTCATTATGAGTGAATATCTGCGCGGCGGTTCTGTCGGCGACGAGAAAGGATGGATTTTCCCTTGATGTACGCTTCCGTAAAACACAATATATCCAATCACCTCACCAAGCGGCTCCTCTCCGTTTTTATGCTGGCGCTCATGCTGGCAAGCCTTGTGAGCACCGCACTGGCCAGCACCGGTGAGGACGCCTATGTCAACGAGGATGAGATCAATGTGCGCTCCGGTCCCGGCACGCAGTATGACACGGTGAAGTTTTCCGGCAGTGGCATCATGCTCTACCGGGGCCAGTATGTGAGGATCATTGACACCCAAAGGGGCTCTGACGGCGCGGACTGGCACCAGATCATTTTCCTCTATGCCGGGTACACCAAAATGGGGTTTATGCGCAGTGATTTCATCACCGGAATCGGAGACGACAGCGCCTACCGGGCCTATCTGAACAAACAGGGCTTTCCCCAGAGCTATCAGCCCTATCTCCGGGCGCTGTATGCCGCCAGCGGCGGCAAGTGGACCTTTGTGGCCGACAAAACGGGACTGAATTGGGCCGATGCGCTGGAAATAGAGTCGACTTTGGGCATGAGCCTGATCCACGGGAGCTACAGCACAGCCCTGCGCTCCACGGCCCCCGGCGCATACAACAGCCAGACGGGAGTATGGCGGGAGTATGAGCCGGGATGGTATGCCGCCAGCGGGAAAACCGTGGCCTATTATCTGGATCCCCGCTCCTACCTGACCAGCGGCGCCTGCATGGCGTTTCAGGTCCTCTCCGGCGACGGCGCAGCTGCGACAAGCGAGCAGGTGGCTATGGTGCTGAAGGACTGCAAATGGGCCACGAGCCAAATCATCAACGAATTTGTCCGGGCGGGGGCCGAGGCCAATGTCAGCGCCATTTATCTGGCGGTGAAGGCCCGGGGAGAAATTGGCACGGGAGCCACCAAAAACGCCAGCGGCTACACACTGAAAAAGGAGGACGGCGGCGGAACCTACTACAATTTCTTCAACATCGGCGCCTACGGCGGCGATAACCCCAACTATAACGGTATCCTATACGCACGGGACGAGGGCTGGGACACCAGCTACAAGGCACTACTGGGCGGCGCGCAGTTCATTGCCCGTTCCTACATAGCCAGGGGCCAGGACACGCAGTATCTCCAGCGGTTTAACCTGACCTCTACCAACACCTACTCCCACCAGTATGCCACCGACATCACCTATGCCTACCAGGGCGGGCGGGGAACTTACTGGTCCTATGTAGACAACGGCCTGCTGGACATGAGTCTGGTTCTGTCCGTACCGATTCTGGAGGGGATGCCCGGTGTGACCAAGCTGCCTACCGGCGGCCAGGAGGAGGAATACATCCCCACATCCGGGCCGGATGCCCCTACGGTGACGCCGGACTTTCTGGCCGCCACCGGCAAGCCCTACCTGAAGTGGAAGGCCGTGGACGGCGCAGCCGAGTACCAGGTGTACCGGGCGGGCACCAGAAACGGCACCTATAAGCTGCTGGGGACCACCACGAACCTAAGCTACACGGACACCACCGCGTCCACGGGGTATACCTACTTCTACAAGGTGAAGGCCGTCAGCGCAGGGGGCGTGCAGAGCGACTACAGCGCTGCTATCTCGGCCATCAGCCACTGTGCCAGGCCCATGGTGACGCCGGACTTCCTGGCATCTACGGGCAAGCCCTATCTCAAGTGGAAGGCGGTCAGCGGAGCTGGCGAGTATCAGGTATACCGGGCGGGCACCAGAAACGGCACCTATAAGCTGCTGGGGACCACCACGAAGCTGAACTACACGGACACCACGGCGTCCACAGGCTATACCTATTTCTACAGAATCAAGGCCGTCAGCAGGGTGAAGACGGCGGCCAATTCCGTTTACAGCGATGCTGTCAGCGCCGTCAGCCGCTGCGCCAGGCCCATGGTGACACCGGATTTCCTGGCATCTACGGGCAAGCCCTACCTGAAGTGGAAGGCGGTCAGCGGGGCGGCCGAATATCAGGTATACCGGGCGGCCACCAAGGGCGGCACCTATAGGCTGCTGGGGACCACCACGAAGCTGAACTACACGGACACCACCGCGTCCACAGGCTATACCTATTTCTACAGAATCAAGGCTGTCAGCAGGGTGAAGACGGCGGCCAATTCCGTTTACAGCAATGCTGTCGGCGCTATCAGCCACTGCGCAAAACCCGTGGTGAAGATCACTACCAGCGGCGGAGAACCCAAGCTGACCTGGAGCACGGTCAGCGGGGCGGCCGGGTACCAGGTGTACCGGGCTGCGTCCAGCGGTGGGACATACACGAAAATAGCGGATACTACGGCGAAGACTTATACCGACCAGACCGCAAAGGCCGGAACGACCTATTACTACAAGGTCAAGGCGGTGAGCCGGGTGAAGACCACGGCCAACTCTGCCTACAGCGCGGTGAAGAGCATACAGGCCAAATGATGCGGAAGCAAAGAGGACGGTGGAGCAGAGGCTCCGCCGTCCTGGGACTGTCGAAAAACCCTCCGGGTTTTTCCGACAAAAGGCTTGCAGTCTGCTGCGCGCATAATTTATGCGCCGTTGGCGCACAAATTCCACACTGGCAGCCTGAGAGGTATTTTCTCTCACGCACAGGTCGCGAGAGAAAATGATCTCAACTTTTCGCGTCTGCGGACGCGAACTCTGCGAGACTTTTTTGACGCGCTGAGGACGGTGGAGCAGAGGCTCCGCCGTCCTCTTTGACTATTTGAATGGATTATATTTCCTCGTGGGGGTGTTTTGTCATTGACAGGAGATGTAATAGAGCATATTATAACAATCGGGCGCGAGGGAACATGCTCTGAGCACCCGAAGATATCCTGCCCCTACAGGGGAGAAAGAGAAAGGAATCCGTCTATGAAAAAGAGAATGATAGGGCTGCTGCTGGCAGTGGTGATGGCCTTCAGCCTGCTGCCTGCCACGGCCTTTGCCGCCGTGGAAAAGGTGGTCGCCTCCGGCGCATGCGGCGCAAAGGGCAGCAGCATTACATGGAAGCTCTCCGGCACCGGCACGCTGACCATCAGCGGCAAGGGCAGCATGGAGGACTATGAGTTCTGGACTGAGACATGGGACGGCCACCGGAGCGAGGTCAAGGCGGTGGTCGTGGAGAGCGGTGTGACCTATATTGGCGCCTACGCATTTGATAAGTGCGTGAACCTCACCTCGGTGAAGCTCCCCGGCAGTGTGACCGAGCTGGGATTTGCCTCCTTCAGAAATTGCAGCAAGCTGAAAAGCATCGCGCTGCCCCGGAATCTGACCGGGATGGACAGCGGAATATTCGCCAACTGCACCAGCCTGACGGCTATCCAGATCCCTGAGAGCGTGAAGGTCATCGGGGCGGATAGCTTCTATGGCTGCACCAGCCTGACGGCCATCAGGATCCCTAAAAAGGTGACGAAAATCGGCGGGACGGCGTTTGCAAGATGCACCAGCCTGAAGGAGATCACCGTGGATGCGGCCAATGCCAGCTATTGCAGCGTGGACGGGGTGCTGTACAACAAGGCGAAGACGACGCTGATCTGCTGCCCCGGGAATAAGGACGGCGGGTTTGCCATTCCCAGCAGCGTGAAGACCATTGGGTTTGCCGCGTTCCTGGGCTGCACAAGGCTGAAGACGCTGGCACTGCCGGATGGTATCAAAACCATCGAAAGCTGGGCATTCGGCGGTTGCAGCAGCCTGACGGCTCTGTC
Organism: uncultured Eubacteriales bacterium; assembly: GCA_900550615.1. Lineage (GTDB taxonomy): Bacteria > Bacillota > Clostridia > Oscillospirales > Oscillospiraceae > Vescimonas. The sequence goes on along the minus strand of URSX01000049.1, from coordinate 8,511 downwards.
GATCCCCAAGTCTGTAACCAAGCTCCCCCTGACGATGGTGGACGGCTGCGAGAATCTGCGCGCGGTGGGCATCCCCGTCAGTGTGACGGAGATCGAATCCGGTGCTTTTGGGGGCTGCGAAAGCTTGCAGGACGTCTATTATGACGGGAGCGAAGAGGATTGGCAGAACATCTACATCGACGAGGACAACGAGATCCTGGAAGAGGCGAAGATGCACTACAGCCATGTGCACAAGTACACGGCAAAAAAGACGGCCGCCACCTGCACGGGTAAGGGCTATACCAGCCATACCTGCATCTGCGGCGACAGCTATGTGGACAACTGGAGCAGGGCCCTGGGCCACAGCTACAAAAACGGCACATGTACCCGCTGCGGCGCGAAAGACCCCAACTACAAGCCCGCGGCACCGACAGTGAAGCCGGACTATCTGACCGCCAGCGGCAAGCCCTACCTGAAGTGGAGCGCTGTCAGCGGGGCGGCCAAGTATGAGGTCTACCGCAGCGGCAGCAAGAGCGGCACCTACAAGCGGCTGGGCACCACTACGAAGACCAATTACACAGACAGCACGGCATCCGCAGGCTACACCTATTTCTACAAGGTGAAGGCCGTGAACGCAGGGGGCGTGAAGAGTGCCTACAGCGCAGCGGTTTCGGCCATCAGCCACTGCGCAAAGCCTGTGGTGAAGGCGGAGTACATCGCCTCCACCGGCAAGCCCTACCTGAAGTGGACGGCCGTGACCGGGGCCAGCAAGTACCAGGTATACCGGGCCAGCAGCAGCGGCGGCACCTACAAGCTGCTGGGGACCACCACCAAGAGCAATTACACAGACAGCACGGCTTCGGCGGGATATACCTACTACTATAAGGTCAAGGCCGTGAGCAAGATGAAGACGGCGGCCAACTCCGCCTACAGCGCCGCGGCGGCAGGCATCTGTCACTGCGCCAGACCCGTGGTGCAGATCACCACCAGCAGCGGTAAGCCCAAGCTGACGTGGAGCGCGGTGGCAGGTGCGAAAAAGTACTATGTGTATCGCAGCACGGAAAAGAACGGCACCTATGAGTACCAGTATTCCACAAAGAATCTGTTCTATACGAATAAGACGGCCAAGGCCGGGAAGACCTATTATTACAAGGTCAAGGCGGTCAGCAAAGTAAAGACCTCCGCCAACTCCTCCTTCAGTGTGGTGAAGAGCATTCAGGCCAAATAAAGAATGAACACAGCCCCCGGCTATGCCGGGGGCTGTGTGTTATATGAGGCCGCCTGATTCAGAGTGACCGGCGGCAGGGGAGAAGATGACTTGATTTTTTCCGGCGATGTGGCATAATGACAGAAAAGGGCCAAGGCCGCAGACAGGGAGGATGAAAAAATGAGCATGGATATGAGCAGATTTTCCATAAACGGGCACAGCAGCATCCGATGGGGCGGGGAGCCGGTGGCTCGGTTTGACCCGTTTCGGGTGAAGGAGAAGGCCGGGGACACGGACGTGATCTTCATCACCCACGACCACTACGATCACTTTTCCCCGGAGGACATCCGGCGGGTGATGAGGGAGGACGCGGTGCTGGTGCTGCCGGAGAGCTGCCGGGAGACGGCGGTGCAGGCGGGGTTCCAGCCGGCGCAGCTGGTGACGGTGCGGCCCGGCGGCCGGTACACGGTGCGGGGCATCCCGTTTGAGACGGTGGCGGCGTACAACATCGGCAAGAAGTTTCACCCCAAGGCCAAGGGCTGGGTGGGATATGTAGCGGAGCTGGACGGGATGCGCGTGTATGTGGCCGGGGACACCGATGACACACCGGAGGCCCGGGCGGTGCGGTGCGACGCAGCGTTTTTGCCAGCGGGCGGCAAGTACACCATGACCGCCCGGGAGGCGGCGGCCCTGGCCGGCGCCATCGCCCCGCAGGCGGCAGTGCCCACACACTACGGCAGCATTGTGGGCACCATGGCGGACGGGGACACCTTTGCCGGGGCGCTGGCGGAGGGCATCCGGTGCGTGAAGCTGATCTGACGGGAGCGCGTCCAAAAACGGGAAAATATTTCTCAGGCTGCCGGTGCATAATTTGTCCGTCTGCGACGGACAAATTATGCGCGCAGCAGACTGCAGGTCTTTTGTCGGGAAATTACGAAGGAATTTCCGACAGTTTTAAGCGGGGGAAGTTGTGGCTTCCCCCGCTTTTTTGCGGGATACAACATTTACAATGGACGGGGACTGTGATAGCATAGGGGCAAGAAAAAACCACCGGTACAGGGGGCGGGCATATGAACAAAAAGAGGATCCGACAGATGAACGCGGTGCTGCTGCGGCGGCTGATGAAGCGGCCGGCGGCAGACCATTTCGCCCGGCGGCAGGAATTTTTGCAGGCGCTGGAGCAGGAGAACTATATGCAGCGCCTTGCGCCGCTGCTGGGGGAGGAGCGCGTGCAATGCGGGCAGGTGCTGGCGCTGTGCCGCCCGGAGCTGGAGAAGCTCTGCCCCGGGGAGCCGGAGGAGGGATGGCTGCGCCATACCTACGATTTCGGGAGGAGACTGCTGTTCCCGGAGGGGGGCGGAGCGGATCCGTGGGCAGCGGGAGCGGTATTCCTGCTGTCAGTGTTGCAGGTGCTCTTTGCCGCGGAACGGGAGCTGCTGCCCTTTGATCCCATGTGGGAGTTCCAGTTCCTGGACGAGGAGGAGCTGGAGGGAAGCCCATGCGCGGCAGGCTACGGGGTGATGCTGCGGCTGTGGAAGCGGGAATACGTCTATGAGCTGATGCGCTTGGGGCTGGAGGCCACACCCTACCGCACGCTGGAACACATTGCAGGGGTGCATCACATTGCCCTCACCATGGGACGGGCCCTCAGACGCACCGGGGTGCCGGTGGATCTGGGCATGGTGTCCGGCAGCGCCGCCGGACACGACATCGGAAAATTCGGCTGCCGGCCCGGGGAGCGGGTGCCTTACCTGCACTACTACTACACCGATCTGTGGTTCCGGCGGCGCAAGCTGGGGGAGATCGGCCATGTAGCGGCCAATCACTCCGTGTGGGATCTGGAGCCGGACTATCTGTCCGTGGAGTCCCTGCTGCTGATCTACGCGGATTTCCGGGTCAAGCAGGTCCGGGGACCGGAGGGACAGGAGATCACCCATATCTCCAGCCTGCCGGAGGCCTTTGATGTGATTCTGGCCAAGCTGGACGGGGTGGACGAGGAGAAAAAGCAGCGCTACCGCCGGGTATACATGCGGCTGCGGGATTTTGAGCGGTTCATGCTGCGCCAGGGGGTGGACACGTCCCTGACGGGGCACGACCGCCCGCCCCGGAAGGAAAAGAACGCCGCGCTGATGACCGACGGGGAGGCGCTGGACGCGCTGCGGCTGGTGTGCGTGGAGCACAACATCCAGCTCATGGAGCGGCTGACGGAGACGAGAAGCTTTGCCCGGCTCCTGGAGCAGGCCCGGGGCGAGACGGACTGGCGGCGGCTGCGGGCTTATCTGGGTATCATCGAGTCCTACTCCCTGTATTTGCAGATCCCCCAGAAGGTGCAGACTTTGGCGTTCCTCTATGAGCTGCTGATGCACCGGGAGGGAGACATCCGCCGGCAGGCGGCGTCACTCATGGGGGCCATCATCGCCGATCTCCACGCGGGCTATGTGAAGGAGCGGCCCGTGGACAGCAGGCCTCTGGGCACGGTGACGGATGTGAGCCAGTGGAAGCTGTGGCTGGAGCAGATCATTTTCCCGGATCACAAGCTGATGGCCCAGCACCGAAGCTGGATCGGCTATACGCTGAAATTCATGGTGAACTCCCTGCTGCAGCACTGTCCGGGCCGGGAGGAGCGGTTTCTGGATTACCTGCTGGCCTACTGCCGCCCCGGCGGACGGGGGAGCACAGAGGCGGCCTTCCAGCTGCTGGACACGCTGGCGGCCCTGCCCATGGAGGTATGCACCCAGAGCCAGAGAGAGACGATCCTGCGCTTTGCCGAGGCATCGGCCCGCTCCCGGGAGCTGACGGTGCGCACAGCAGCGGTGCTGCTGCTGCGGGTGCTGCAGCCCTATATGCCGCCCCGGCAGATGCAGAACGCTCTGCGCAGGACGGACTGCAGCGACTGTGCCTCCCTGGCGCTGTTGCGGCGGCGATTGCTGGGCGGGGAGAGCATCCGGCTGCCGGATGAGACCATCTCCGAAATATTCCTGGACAACCTGAAAACCGCCACCCACTGGATCATCCGGCGGGTGAATATCCTCCTGCTGGCGGAGCACGCCCAGACCGGAGGCGCGCAGGTGCTGCACATTGCCGCGCATCTGTCCAACCTCATCAAGGTCAGCGACCGGGTGACGGTGCGCCACAGCGCCGGGGCGGCCCTGCTGGAGCTGGCACCGCTGCTGAGCGTGGATCAGCGCAACGAGATCGCCGTGGAGCTGTGCCGGGGGCTGGAGCTGGGACAACAGGAATTCACGAAATACATCCCCGAATATCTGGGACGGTTTGCCCTGTGGCTGCCGCCGGAGCAGCTGGACGAGCTGATGATGAGCCTGCAGGCGGCGCTGTCGTCCTCGGAGGAGCACATTGTGGCATCGGCTCTGGACACGGCGGCGGTGATGCTGGAGGCATTTCCGGACTATTCGGGCCGGTGCGGCGAAAAAGAGGAAGCGTCCCGGGAACGGGCTCAGCGGCTGCTGGGCATGCTGATGAAGGGGACGGAGGGCATAGACGCCGGGACCCGGCAGGAGGCCATGTACCTGCTGAGCCGCCACGTCTTCGGCTCCGCCGCCCTGGGAGAGGAGCGTAAAAGAAGGGTTCTGGGACTGACGGTGCGCCGTCTGCTGGCGCTGCGTGACCGGGAGAACGAGAACGGGCTGAGCTTTTACTTCCGGGCGGCCATGCTGGGGAAGCTCTACCGGTTCTTAGTGGAGCAGGAGCTGCTCCACGGGGGCATGACCTTCGACGCGCCCAGGCCGGTGGCCTTTTTCCCGGGGACCTTCGACCCCTTCACCCTGTCTCACAAGGGCATTGTGCGGGCCATACGGGATGAGGGTTTTGAGGTGCTGCTGGCCATTGACGAGTTCTCCTGGTCCAAGCGCACCCAGCCCTACCGCATCCGCCGGGAGATCGCCGCCATGTCTGTGGCGGACGAGTTCTACGTGCACATTTTCCCGGAGGATTTCCCGGTGAACATCGCCAACCCCGAGAACCTGCGGCAGCTGCGGGAGGCATTCCCGGGGCGGCCGGTATCCATTGTGGTGGGCAGCGATGTGGTGGCCAACGCCTCCTCCTACCGCAAGGCGCCGGAGGCAGACTCCATCCACAGCTTCGACCACGTGATCTTCCGGCGGGGCGGTGAGCAGAGCGCCGGGGACTACGGGTGCATCACCGGAAAGGTGCTGGAGCTGACCCTGCCGGAGCAGCTGGAGGAGATCAGCTCCACCAGGATCCGGGAGGCAGTGGACGCCAACCGGGATATCTCCCATTTCATCGACCCGGTGGCCCAGGAATTCATCTACCGCAACAGCCTGTACCTGCGGGAGCCCCAGGACAAGCCACTGCTGCGGACGGAGGAGCTGGAATTCCTCCCCTGTCCGGGGACGGACGAGCGGGCGGAGGGCATTCTGCGCGCTGCCTATCCCCACGGAGGGGAGGAACTGGTGCAGGAGCTGCGGCGCAGTGGAGACCAGGTGCTGCTGGTGTGCCGGAGCGGGGAGGACGCCGCGCTGGGAGCGGTCAGTTACCGGTGCATCGACTCCCAGCACCTGTTTTCCCGGTTGGGCAGCGCTGCCTTGGCGGCCTATGTCCGGGAGAACGCCGGGGGACGGACGCTGCTCATCAGTGGCCTGTTCGTGCCCAGGACGGCCCAGCAGAGCGAGCTGAGCCAGCTGCTGCTGACAGAGGTGCTGACCATGGCACTGGGGCAGGAGTATACCTACGGGCTATACAGCCCCCTGCCCGGGGCCGGAGAGGGCTGGACCCGGGAGCTATTGCAGATGCAGGGCTTCGCGCCGGTGCCCCAGAGCTGCGGCAGCGCCGCCCTGGTGGTGGATATGCGGCGGCCCATCATCCTCAGCAACAACGTGGGTACCACCATCAAGCCGCCCCTGTCCACGGCACCGGCAGTGGTGGCGGCGGTGGCGGCGGCTCACAAGCGGCTGCAGAGCACCCTGACAAAATTGCAGCCCGGGGGACTGGTGCTGAGCCTGTCGGCGGGGGTCATCTACCACCGACTGCTCCAGCGCATCACCGCCTGCAACGGCGTGCCGGAGGAGCCTACCCAGCCCCGGCGGCTGGGCCCGGATATCTGCGTGCCCTACGGCAAGCTCATGCGGGGCGTCATCGTGCCCAACACGGTGACAAAGACCCTGCGCACGGACAAGGTCTATGAGCCAGATCTGTCCCGATACTCCATCGAGGCCTATCCGGACTACTCCCCGCTGGTGGATCAGGTGCGCACCATCCGGGCCTTTGCCCGGCCGGCCATTCTGGTGGACGACATGCTCCACGACGGCAAGCGCATCCGGCGGCTGGCCCCGCTGCTGCGGGAGACCGGGACGGAGGTAAAAAAGGTGCTGGTGGGGTATCTCACGGGCACGGGCCGGGATCTGATGGAGAGCCTGGGCTATGACGCGGAGGGCGTATACTACCTGCCCAATCTGCGGATGCGGTTTGTGGAATCCACCCTGTATCCGTTTATCGGCGGCGACACCGTGCGCCGCAGCGAGCGGCCGGAGGGAGGGCTGCAGCCGGCGGTGAACCGGGTGCTGCCCTATGCGATGCCGGAGTTTGCGCCGATGGATCCGGAGACGGCCTGGGAGCTGAGCCTGTGCTGCGTGGAGAACGCCCGGGACATCCTGCTGGCGCTGGAGACGGAATACAGGCGGGCCTTTGCCCGGAACCTGACTCTCAGTCGCCTGCGGGAGGCGGTGATCCTGCCTCTGTGCCCGGACAAGGGCAGCTCCATGACCTATGATTTGAGCCGCGCGGCGTCCACCTATCTGGATGACGACATTGAGCTGTTAAAACGGATGCGCGCGCCCCGGAAGGAGGAAAAGAGATGAACTATTACCGCTATGGCGGCTGCACCCTCTGCGCGTGGGATCAGCTGCCGTATGAAAAAACAGACACGATCCCGGAGGAGGGGGAGGTGCTCTTCCTTTTTGCCCGGGAGCCCCTTGCTGGGCGGGAGACCTTCCCGGTGACGGACAGCGCCCTCCTGACGGAGCGGGAGGGAATAGAGACTCTGGACGCGAATGTGTCCGGCAGAGCCATCCCCCGGGAGCTGGAAAAGGCCATCCGGGACGGGCGGGTGCGGGCCGTAAACCGCCTGCATCCGCGGTGGGAGGAGCTGCTAAAAATGCCGGTGCGACCGAAAAAGTACCGGGTGAATCTCCTGGCCCTGGGAGATGTGGGCAGCACGCTGCTGCTGGGGCTGCGGCTGATGGGGGGAGACGTCATCTCCTCCATCGGCATCTGCGACCTGCGGGAAAATGTGGCGGCGCGATGGGAGTTCGAGATGAACCAGATCAGCCTGCCCGGAGCGTACGACACCATGCCCCCGGTGGAGGCCATCGGACCGGAGGAACTGTTTGCGGGAGATGTGTTCCTGTTCTGCGCGTCCCGGTTCGTGCCGGATACGGCGGTGAAAAACGGGGACGTGCGCATGGCCCAGTATCAGCTGAACCGGGTGCTGGCGGCGCAGTACGGGAAAATGGCCCGGGAGGCCGGGTACAAGGGACTGTTCTGCGTGGTCAGCGACCCGGTGGATCCCCTGTGCCGGACGGTGCTGCTGGAGAGCAACCGGGGGGAGGACGGCCAGCTGGACGGACGGGGGCTGTTTCCTCACCAGGTGCGGGGCTTTGGCCTGGGGGTGATGAACGCCCGGGCGGCGTACTACGCGAAAAAGGACGCGCGGTTTGCGGAGTTCCTCACCGACGGACGCAGTTTCGGCCCCCACGGGGAGGATCTGGTCATCGCCAACTCCGTTTCGCACTATGACGATGACCTCTCCCGGGAGCTGACGAATCTGGCCGCCCACGCCAACCTGGAGATGCGGCGCATGGGCTTTAAGCCCTATGTGGCACCGGCCCTGTCGTCCGGGGCACTGAGCCTGCTGCTGTGCCTGCGGGGACAGTGGCACTGCTCGTCGGCCTATCTGGGGGGCGTGTTCATGGGCGGACGGAACCGCACCACCGACGGCGGCATCGAGTTTGAGCGGCTGCCCCTGCCCGGGACGCTGCGCGAGCGCCTGCAGGAGACGGAGGAGAAGCTGCGGGCCATTGAATGAAAGAGGGGAAGGGTATGGCACTGACCGTTCTTTTGCCGAAAAACGAGTACAGCAAGGGGCTGGAGGAGACACTGCGGCGGCTTTTGCCGGAGGACAGCGCCTTTGCCGATCCGGAGAGGGATCTGGACGAGCTCCGGGGGCGGCGGCTGCTGTTTGCCGTGGCCCTGGATGAGGGGGGCTGCAACGAGGCCTACTACCGGATGCTCTCCCGGCTGCGCCGGGAGAGGGAGCTGCTGCGCGGGTGCGTGGCGGGGGTGGTGGTCAC
>URSX01000048.1 GCA_900550615.1 uncultured Eubacteriales bacterium | reverse complement strand
ACACCAACGCTCAGTATGTAGCCCTGGTGGTGTACATGCCCGAGACCGTGGGCAATGAGGCCAACTACGGCACCAAGGCTCCCTCCATCGACCTGGGCGTGAAGCTGGTTGCCACCCAGCATACCGAGGAGAGCGACAGCTTCGGCAACGATTATGACAAAGATGCCGCCTATCCTGTCATCGCCGTTGCGGATGTGGCCCAGAGTGGCGACACCGTTCTGAAGGATAACGAGACTGCTCCCACCGTTACCGCTACCATTCCTCAGGACAGCACCGCCGCCAGCGCCCTGACCCTGACGGTCGATAAAGCCGCCACCCCCGGCAACATTCAGGTCGTCACCGGCACCAGCGCCGTGAGCTCCAGCATCAGCCTGGCCGATCAGGATGGCAAAGCTGTGACCGCTGCGGCGGGCAAGTTCTTCACGCTGGATATGCATCTGGAGAAGAACGCCAATGTGATTGGCTTCTATCACTACGACACGCCCCTGAACAAGGTTGCCAGCAAAGATGCCGTTAAAGCCGCAAATGACACCTATTACTATGACGCAGCCACCGGCATCCTGACCTTCAGCACCGATGACTTCTCCCCCTTCACCGTCGTGATCTCCAACAGCGACTTTAACGGCGGCAGCGGCACGAAAGAAAGCCCCTACCTGATCGCCACCGGTGAGCAGGCTCTTAAGGTTGAAGATAGCAAGGGCTATTTTAAGCTGGTAAATGACATCGTTGTGACCGATGAGGTTTACATGAGTGGTAAAACTTATGTCTGGGATCTGAACGGTCATTCCATCAAGCTGGAATATGCGGATGGTGTCAAGCCCAATAATGGCAGCGTGCTTTCCATTGGCGGCAAAAAAAGCAGCCTGACCATCAACGACAGCAGCGAGGCCCAGACTGGTGCCGTCATTGGCTCTGACAAGACCATTACAAGCCCCAGAGCAATCGTCACCTCCGCTGTTCGTGTAAACAACTATGGCAAGCTGACCATCAACGGCGGCCATTTCTATGGCATGAGCGATGGCACCTCCTGCATCTTTGTACTGACCAGTCGGGCCAGCGGGAGCAGGGCCACTGTGGTGATCAATGGCGGTAAGTTTGAGACAGCCACGCCGAGCAATGGCATCTATTACGTTCTGAATCACCAGGACGGCGCCACCACCGGCTGCACCATCACCGTCAACGGCGGCAGCTTCAAAAACTACAATCCCGGTGTGACCGTTGTTGATCCGGTGAATGCTTATACCGGCAAGATCGTGCTGGGCAAAGACTGCACGACCACCTCTAAAACCGACGGTAACGATACCTGGTACACCGTAAGCAAGTAATCATTTCTCCGCCCTCCTCACCCCCTGCCGGGGATGAGGGGTAGGCATGCATAAAGCCTCCGCCTCCCGGCGGAGGCTTTCGTGCGTTAAAAACGTCCCCGAAAAATCCCATAAAAATCCGGAACTCCTCTTGCATGGCAGTTCCGTTTGTGCTGCAATGTGACCGAAAAAACAGAACCGGTCATTTTTATAGCCACAGGAGCCAAAGGCACCGGTTCGCGCGGCCCGCAGCGCGTTATTTTCATAAGCGGGCACAGCCGCAGACAGGCGGCTATTCAAATCCCGTAAGATTAGTTTTCTCTAACCAATAGTAAAAGGAGCGATACAGCCATGAAGGAAGCCATCACCCTCTCCGGGGTGCTGGAGACCATGCTGCAGCCGGTTTACGCCCGGGCCATGCTGAAAAACGCCCCCGTTATCATTCTGGATGAGGCCACCGCCTATATCGACCCGGAAAACGAAGCGGTCATCCAGAAGACCGTGGCCCGGCTGGTGGCGAACAAAACGGTCATCGTCATCGCCCACCGGCTCTCCACCATCACCGGGGCGGACAACATTGCCGTGGTAAGCGGCGGACGCATCGCCGCCCAGGGCCGGCATGAGGAGCTGATTGCCCAGCCCGGTATTTACGCCGACTTCGTCGGCGGCAAGCAGCAGACCGTCTCCCGGAAGCTGTAACCAAAAACCCACCGTAATGCTTTAGCGCATCACGGTGGGTTTTTCTTCTCCCCAGCCTCACCCCAGGGCCACATCCAGCAGCATCATCACGCTGAAGCCCAGGGCGAAAAACACCGTGCCGATGTTGGAGTGCCTGCCCTGGGACATCTCCGGGATCAGCTCCTCCACCACCACATAGAGCATGGCCCCGGCGGCAAAGCTCAAAAGATACGGCAGCGCCGGAACGATCAGCCCCGCCGCCAGGATCGTCAGCACGGCCCCTATCGGCTCCACCGCGCCGGACAGTACGCCCCCTGCAAAGGCCCTGCTCTTTTTCATCCCCTCCGCCCGCAGCGGCATGGAGATGATGGCCCCCTCCGGGAAATTCTGAATGGCGATACCCAGGGACAGAGCCAGGGCCCCGGCGGCAGTGATCTGCCCGTCCCCGGCGAGATACCCGGCGTACACCACTCCCACGGCCATCCCCTCCGGGATGTTGTGCAGCGTCACCGCCAGCACCATCATCGTCGTGCGCCGGAGCTGGCTCTTTGGTCCCTCCGGCTGGCCGCTGTTGGCGTGCAGATGCGGGATAATATGATCCAGCGCCAGCAAAAACAGCACCCCCACCCAGAATCCCAGCACCGCGGGAAGAAACGCAAGCTTCCCCATACCCGCCGAGCGCTCAATGGCCGGGATCAGCAGACTCCACACCGACGCAGCCACCATCACCCCGGCGGCAAAGCCCGTCAGTGCCCGCTGCACCGTGTCACTGAGGGATTTTTTCATAAAGAACACACACCCCGCCCCCAGTGAAGTGCCGAGAAACGGAATCAGTACGCCCCAAAACGCATTCATACATCCCCCTCCTTTCCTCTTGGGAATTATTATCTTATCTTTTTTAGTTAGATATATCTAACTGCATCCCATTATACCAGCTCGTCCCCGCCTTTGCAATGGAAAAGTAAAGCTCCTCTGAAAGAAATTCTCTCACTCCCCTCCGAAAAAATATTCCGCTCTGTTTTTGTTTTTTTCCTTGATTCCCGCTGATACTTATGATAATATTAGTATGTATATTATTATTTTATTAGTAAGCGGCCTATCTGGTGTTGTCCCGACAAAACGGTCGTATTGCCGGGTGTAGCCTACAGCACAAAGCATATCCACACGAAAAATGGAGGAAAGAAGATGAAACGACGCATCCTGAGCATTCTGCTGACCCTGTGCATAGTGTTCTCCCTCACACCGATCACCGCATCGGCGGAGGGAAGCATCCAGATCACAGTAAGAACCCTTACCGGGAAGGATATCCCTCTGGAGATGGAGTCCACGGACACGATCCTGGCTCTGAAGGTCAAGATCCAGGAAAGAGAGGGTATCCCTCCGGCGCAGCAGCGGCTGATTTTCGCCGGCAAGCAGCTGGAGGAGGAGAAGACCCTGGCCGATTACAACATCCAACAGGGTGCCACACTCCATCTGGTACTGCGGTTGGGCCACTCCCACTGTGTCTGCGGTGGTGAAGTCACCGCCGGGAATCACACCAGCCACTCCGATCTCACCTATCAGGCCTGGAACGGTACCGATGAAATTGCCTTTACCGACGGCGAAGCCCATGTATACCTGACGGGCAACGTCGAAGCCAACCTGACCCTGACATCCGGCCAGCACCTGTCCCTGTGTCTCAACGGCTACAGCTTCACCTGCGCGGATAAGTCCCAGCCTGCCGTCACTCTCCGCGGCACGAAGGGCAAGGCTATCCCCGTGCTGGACATCAGTGACTGTACCGGCGGCGGCACCCTGGGCGGCCGCACCAGCGGCGACAAGGGCGGCGGTATCCTGGCGGAGTCCGCGGATGTCAATCTCTACGGCGGCGCCATCACCGGCAGCTCCGGCCTGACGCAGGGCGGCGGCGTGTCTCTGGACTGCAGCAACCTCAACATCTATGGCGGCGAGATCAGCGATAACTCAGCTGAAAACGGCGGCGGTGTGGGCGTTGTCCATGATATGACCCTCCCCGCCCGCGCCGACACCACAATCACCCTGTACGCCGGCGAGATCAAAAACAATACGGCTACCGGCAACGGCGGCGGCATCAACATCCCCTGGGAGGGCTTCGGCACCGTCAAGATGTACGGCGGCGCCATCTCCGGCAACAAGGCCAAAAACGGCGGCGGCCTCTCCCAGCAGCAGACCGACTGTCTGTATCTGTACGGCGGCGAAATTAAGAACAATGTCGCCACCGGCAGCGGCGGCGGCCTCTATTCCAATGACGCCAACCGTGCCTCCCTCATCGGCGGCTCCATCACCGGCAACTCCGCCCATCAGGGCGGCGGCGTCTATCTGAGGGAGCAGGAGTTCAAGCTGCAGAATGTCACCATCACCGGCAACACTGCTGCCGAGGGCGGCGGCTTCTGGATTAGCTGCAACAATAACTGGGTCCACACCTTCACCGGCACTCCCTATGTCTATGGCAACACCACCACCGGCATCGCCCCCAACATCTATGTGGCCGACCGAAATATGTACCTTACCATCAGCGGCAATGGCTTCGAATCCCTCAGCGCCGACCTGGCCGAGGGGGCCAAGCTGGGTGTCTGGTTTGTGGGCATTCCGGACAGAGGCCCCTCCGTAAAGTCCCACATGGATATGTACACAGTCAGCCCGGAAAGCATCGAAAAATTCGTCTGCGAGAATCCGGACTATGCTCAGCTGGAGATCCGGACCACCACCGTCAGCGGCAAGTATCTCAGCTACGAGGGCTGGCTGTGCAACACCATCCCCGCCTCCACCGTCACCCTTGACCCCAACGGCGGCACCCTTTCCGCCGGAGAGGAGAGCAAGTCCGTCCGCTGCAGCAATGCCTACGGCACCCTCCCCACACCCAGGCGCACCGACTACCGCTTTGACGGCTGGTTCACCCAGAAGGACGGCGGCACCAAGGTGGAGGAGACCACCATCGTCCCCACCCGGGACGATCACACCCTCTATGCCCACTGGTCCCTCCGGCATGAGCACTGCATCTGCGGCGGCACCACCGCCGTGGGCGATCACACCAGCCACAATACCGTGCTGTTTGCCCCCTGGAACGGCGCGGACGCCATCTCCTACACGAATAAGACCGCCTATGTCTACCTGTCCCGGAACGCCACCATCACCAGTAACCTGGTGGTGGACGGCACCACCCTCTACCTGTGTCTGGGCGGCCGTACTCTGGCCAGCAACGGAACCAATAAGATCCAGGTGAAAAACGGCGGCCGTCTGGTTCTCTGCGACTGCGCCGGCACCGGCACCGTCAAGGGTGCCACCAGGGGCTGGGGCGGCAGCTGCGTCTACCTCTATAAGAGCACGCTGGATATCTTCGGCGGCACCGTCACCGGCGGCAAGGTCAGCGGCAAAGGCGGCGGCGGAGCCATCGCCCTGGACGACAGCAAGTGCGTGCTGAATCTCTATGGCGGCGCCATCTCCAATAACAACGGCAACAAAAGCGGCGGTGCCATCTTCCTGAACAGCGCCGATAAGACCGGCGGCACCGTGAACATCTACGGCGGCACCATCTCCGGCAATACCGCACAAAGGGGCGGCGCGATCTATTCCAACTGCGGCGGCACCATAAACATCTACGGCGGCACTATCTCCGGCAACAGGGCCACCAAGGGAGACGGCGGTTCCATCTACCTCAACACCAAGGCCGCCACCCTGACCATGACCGGCGGTATCATCTCCGGCAATACCGCCTCCGGCAGCGGCGGCGGCTTGTATGTCCACGGCTCCGGCTCGGTCTTCAATCTCTCCGGCGGCCTAATCCGGAATAACACCGCCAATGTCGGCGGCGGCATATATTTTGATCCCGGCACCTCCGGCCGCCTGCATGTCAGCGGCGCGCCCGTTGTCTCCGGCAACACCGCCTCCGGCAGCGCCAGCAACCTCTACCCGCTCAGCCGCATCCTCTACGTCAATGACCTGACGGACGGGGCGCAGCTGGGGATCAGTACGTCGAGTAAGCCCAGCGTCCAGACCCCGTCCGTGTTCGGCAATACCCACAGCGTGGACTATTCCGGCTATTTCTCCTCTGACTTCGCCGACTGCGTACCCCACTACAACGCTGCCGGCCAGCTGGAGCTGGTCGTGATCACCTACGACGTCACCTATCAGCCCGGGGCAAACGGCACGGGCGCTGCCGTCACTGACCGCAAGGTGATCGATGCGCCTCTGACCCTCCGCGGTGCCCTGTTCACCCGCCCCGGCTATACCCAGACCGGCTGGGCATCCCTGGACGGCGGCGAGATTGCCTATTCTCTGGACTCCATCTATGAAGTCAATCAGCCCATCACCCTCTATCCCGTCTGGACGCCCAAGCACTACACTGTCCGCTTCGACACCGCCGGCGGCACACCCATGGCCGATAAAATCGGTGTGCGCTGGTTCGATCCGGTGCTGGGCGGCGTAGTCCCTCCCACCCGGGAGGGTGGCTGGGCCTTCGACGGCTGGACGTGCGGCGGCGTGGCCGTTTCGTCCGATGCCACCTACGCCAGCCTTGCCAATCAGGACAGCGTGGCAAGCATCACCCTGACGGCCCGGTGGCGGGATACCCAACCGCCCACCGGCCAGATTGAGATCAGCGAGAACAAGTGGAGCAGCTTCCTCCATGACATCACCTTCGGCCTGTTCTTTGACCGCAAGCAGGACGTGACCGTCACCGCAAGCGATAACAGCGTCGATCCCGTCAGCATCGCGTATCTGCTCAGCCAGGAGGATCTCACCACAGCCGACCTCCAGACCCGGACCTTTACCGATTATACCCACCCCTTTACCATCGCCCCCAACAATGCGTATATCATCTATGCGAGACTTACTGACAGCTCCAACCTGGTTTCTTATATCCGCTCCGACAGGATCGTTCTGGACGCCGTAAGTCCCGTCATCAGCGGTGTGGAGGACGGCAAGGTCTACTGCCAGGCCCAGACCGTCACCGTCACTGAGAAATATGTGGATACGGTCACGGTCAACTCCGACCCCGTGCTTCTGGACAGCAGCAGCCAGTTCCTGCTCTCCCCGGCCGCAGGCGTGCAGACCATCGTCGTGACTGACAAGGCCGGCAACAAAGCCCAGCTGTCCGTAACGGTCAACAGCGGCCACACCGCCTACCACGACGACGGCGACTGCACCACTCCGGTGTCCTGCCAGTATTGTGCGGCGGAGGTAACAGCGGCAAAGGAGCACGATTTCTCCGGCAGCTGGCTGTATAATGAAACCGGGCACTATCACGCGTGCCTCCATGACGGCTGCACCAAGACCGATTCCGTCATCGGCCACAGCGGCCAGGACGATGGCGACTGCACCACAGCGGTGGTGTGCCAGTGCAGCTATGTGATAACGCCCGCCCAGAGTGCCCACACATGGAGCCCCTGGGCATCCACCGGCAGCGGTTCCCACTCCCGCAAGTGTACTGTAAGCGGCTGCACGGCGGGCGTTGAAACCGGCGCCTGCTCTGGCGGCACCGCCTCCTGCACGGAAAAGGCCACCTGTGAAGTCTGCGGCAGCCCCTACGGCACCCTGGCCCCCCACAGCTTCACCGCCGAAACGGCGGACGGCAAATATCTCCTCTCCCCCGCCACCTGTACCCACCGGGCCGTGTACTATAAGTCCTGCGCAGCCTGCGGTCTAACCTCTCAGGGCACGGCGGACGAGGATACCTTCGCCTACGGCGACATCCTGGACCACGATTGGAGCCCCTGGCAGACCACCGGCAGCGACACCCATACCCGCATCTGCTCCCGGGATGCAAGCCATACGGAGACCGATAGCTGCTCCGGCGGCACCGCCACCTGCATGGAAAAGGCCGCCTGCGAAGACTGCGGCAGCCCCTACGGCCCCCTGGATCCTCAGCATCACACCGGCACCCTCGACTGGGTGCAGACCTCTACCACCCATGAGCAGAAATGGACCTGCTGCGGCACGATCCTGGTAGCCCAGGAAGCTCATCAGTGGGAAAACGGTATCTGTGCCCAGTGCGGCTACGGCTGCGCGCATACCGGCGGTACCGCCACCTGCCACACTAAGGCCGTCTGCACCCGCTGCGGCAACGCTTACGGCGAGCCAGACAAGAGCAACCACACCGGCGGCACCGCTCTGGGTGGCGACACTCCGGCTGCCTGCACCGAAAACGGCTACACCGGCGATGTCTATTGTCTCGGCTGCGGAGCCGTCCTGACCAAGGGCACGGCAATCGCCGCCACAGGCCATACCGGCGGCACCGCCACCTGCCGGGACAAGGCTGTGTGCCAGGTCTGCGGCGAGACATACGGCCCGCTGGATACCTCCCGCCACACCAACCTTGTGCATTTCCCCGCCAAGCCGGCCACTAAGAGCGCCGACGGCCACGTCGAATACTGGTTCTGCGACGGCTGCGGCAAATACTTCTCCGACGCTGCGGCGACAAAGGAGATCGCCCAGGCAGACGTAGTGCTGGCCAAAAAGCCGGACGACGGACAGGAGACTCCGCCTACCGGGGACTCCTACAGCTTCACCCTCTGGCTGGCCCTGCTGTTTGTCAGCGGCGGCGCTCTGGTGACGGCCTCCCGGCGCAGAAGGCATGGGAAATAACCCTCCCTTCTCTCCAACAAAAAAAGTTCGGGACCCATAGGTCCCGAACTTTTTTATTGTCATTGCAAAGCCAGTGGGCACACCCGCTGCGGCGATCCGTCCTACTTCTCCCTCGAAATGACAGGGCCGGAGCACTCGCCAGCGCTCTCAGCTCCACAGGGAGCACACCAGATCCGTATATCCCGACGGATCTGTCAGCGGCAGGCCCGCAATGAGCAGTGCCTGGTTATACAGCACCTCCGCGTACTTTTTCGCCAGCTCCGGGTCGGTGGCCCGGACGCTCTCCAGCTTCAAAAACGCCGGGTGCGTCACGTTCACCTCCAGAATGCGCTTGGCCTTCATGGAAAGCTCCGGCTGCACCGCCTGGAAATACTTCTCCATCTCAAAGGTCAGGCCCTCGCCGCTGGTCATGCATACCGGGTGGCTCTTGAGCTTCTGGGATGCCTTCACCTCGTCCACCCGGTCCCCCAGGGTCTCCTTGATGAACGCCAGACACTCCTTGTCGCTCTCGCTCTCCTGGGGCTTGGGCTCGTCCTCCAGGCCCAGGTCGCCGTCCACAGCGGAGCGGAACTCCTTGCCGTCGTAGGTGCGCAGGCTGTCCGCCAGGAACTCGTCCGCCCGGTCGGTGCAGTAGAGGATCTCCATACCGCGCTCCTTCAGCAGCTCCGTCTGGGGCAGGCTGTCGATGGCCGCCACGGTGTCCCCGGCGGCGTAGTAAATGTACTTCTGGCTCTCGGGCATCCGGTCCACATACTCCCGCAGCGTCGTGAGCTTCTTCTCCGTGGAGGAGTAGAACAGCAGCAGCTCCTGTAAATTCTCCCGTTTCTCGCCGAACTGGTTCAGAACGCCCACCTTCAGGGCCCGGCCGAAGTTTTCATAGAACTTTTCGTAGCCCGCCCGGTCGTCTGTGAGCATCTTTTTCAGCTCCGCAATGACCTTCTTTTCCAGGTTCCCGGAGATGATCTTCAGCTGCCGGTCATGCTGCAAAAGCTCCCGGGAGATGTTCAGGCTCAGGTCCGGGGAGTCCACCACGCCCCGCACAAAGCTGAAATACTCCGGCAGCAGCTCCTCGCAGTGATCCATAATCATCACGCCCGCGGAATAGAGCTGCAGGCCCGGCTTAAAGTCCTGGGTGTAGTACAGGTTCGGCACCTTGGAGGGGATGAACAGCAGGGCCTTGTAGGTCACCGCGCCCTCGGCGGACACGGAGATAACGCTCTGAGGCGGGGCCATCTCCCCGAACCGCTGCTGATAGAACTCGTCGTACTCCTCCTTGGTGACCTCGCTCTTTTTCCGCTGCCACAGGGGCACCATGCTGTTGAGGGTCTCCCACTCATACACCGTCTCGTACTCGGGCTTGTCCTCGGGGCTGTCGGGCTTTTTCACCGAGTGGGGCAGCAGCATTTTAATGGGGAAGCGTATGTAGTCGGAGTATTTTTTCACCAGGCTCTTAATGGTCCAGTCCTCCAGATACCGGCTGAACTCCCCGGCCTCCTCGCCGTCGTCCTTCATGTGCATGATGATGTCCGTGCCCACGGCGTCCCGCTCCGCCTCGGTAATGGTGTAGCCCTCCGCGCCGGCAGATTCCCATTTCCATGCCTGCTCCTCACCGTATTTCTTCGTCACCACGGTGATGTGGTCGGCCACCATGAAGGCCGAGTAAAAGCCCACGCCGAACTGTCCGATGATGTCGGTATCTCCGGCGGCCTCCTCCCCCTGCTCCTGGCGGAACTTGTAGCTGCCGCTGGAGGCGATGACGCCCAGGTTGTTTTCCAGCTCGCTCTCGCTCATGCCGATACCGTTGTCGCTGACGGTGAGGGTACGGGCGTCCTTGTCGATGGAAATGGTGATGGCAAAGTCGCCCCGGTTCAGCCCCACCTTATCGTCCGTCAGGGACAGATAGCAGAGCTTGTCAATAGCGTCCGAGGCGTTGGACAGGATCTCCCGCAGGAAGATCTCCTTGTGGGTATAAATGGAGTTCACCATCAGGTCCAGCAGCCGCTTGGACTCGGCCTTGAATTGCTTTTTGCGCATAAGAAACGCTCCCTTCGTGTAAAAAGAGATGCCTCTGCACCTCCTGACTATTATTGACCATATTGTAGCGCATCAAATTTCAAATGTAAATGCCCACCCTGTAAACAATTTTTGAACATATTTACAAAACCCGGCGGCGGTGCTACAATGGCACCATGCAAAATCCCATGGCATTGTGCGGTCGCAAAGCGCCCGTGGCAATCCGTTTTTTCCAAACTCAAACTATAAATAAGGAGGCCATCATGCTGACTATAAAAGACCTGTTTGACCTGAATCACACCATCGCCGCCGACTACCTCTCCCGGTTCACCTATCCCTGGGAGGCCCTGGCGGGCATCCAGGACTTCATCCTCTCCGTTGGCCCCACCCTGGAGGACTACGACGAGGTGGCCCCCCATGTTTGGGTCCACAAAACCGCCACCGTGGCCCCCACCGCCTATCTGGGCGGTCCCTGCATCATCGGTCCGGAAACGGAGGTGCGTCACTGCGCCTTCATCCGCGGCAGCGCTCTGGTGGGCGCGGGCTGCGTGGTGGGCAACTCCGTGGAACTGAAAAATGTTATCCTCTTTGACGGCGTACAGACCCCGCACTATAATTACGTAGGCGACTCCATCCTGGGCTACAAGTCCCACATGGGCGCCGGCTCCATCACCTCCAACGTGAAGAGCGACAAGCTCCCCGTGGTGGTCCGCTGCGGCGACGAGCGCATAGACACCGGCCGCAAAAAGGTAGGCGCCATGCTGGGCGACTTTGTGGAGGTAGGCTGCAACAGCGTCCTGAACCCCGGCACCGTCATCGGCCCCCACAGCATCATTTACCCCACCTCCTGCGTCCGGGGTGTCCTCCCGGAGCGCAGCATCTACAAAAACGACGGCACCGTCCTGCCCCGGAAATGATCCCCCTGTAGGGCAGGGTTCATGTGCCCCGCCGCACACCGCACTTCTTGTAAAAAAGCTGTCATTGCGAAGTCAGTGCGCACACTGGCTTCGCAATCCGTAATACCCCCGCATCGCACCCCTTGTTATGCCTCCGGCGGGTTACTTTCTGCCATCAGCGGCAGAAAGTAACCAAAGAACGCCGCCAAAACCCATGGTTTTGGAATCCTTCCGCGCCTGGAATGCGTCCCGCGTGGACACTCACCTGCCCCGCGTACCAACCGCTCGATCCCATGCCTTGCTTTCGCATCGACTCCGCGCCACCATCCGCTGGCCGCTCACGCGGACCCGCGCTGCCTTGGCATATCAGGGGTGCCCCCTGCGTCTACCGCGCAGACGAAGAACCCGCTGCACCTCTTGCCACGTACCCTGTAGGGGCCGATGCCCACATCGGCCCGCCGTCTACGGCACTCCATACAGCGTTGCCATTGCGAAGCCAGTGCGCACACTGGCTTCGCAATCCGCGCCCTCCTCGCGCCCCGCGATCCTCCCCCGCAATAATTTTCCTCTCCACCCTCCACGAAAAGGGTTGACAGGTGCGTTTTTTTGGCATACTATTAACATATTAAAGGCCTCGCAGAGTTTGCCGCCCGCAGGCGGCAAAAATTGAGATCATTTTTCACCGCGACATGCGCGTGGGGAAAAATACCTCTCAGACTGCAAGTGTGGAATTTTTGCGCTCTGCGTAAAAATTATGCGCGCAGCAGGCTGCATGCCTTTTGGCAGAAAAAACGAAGTTTTTTCGCCAGTTATAAGTTCCGGTAGGTAAGGCTACCGCAGGGATACGGACTGCTGCCGCGAAGTGGTGGAGACACCATAAGAGGGTTTGAACAGGCGATATCGAAACCAAGGTATCATCTAACGCAGTTTCATTGCCCCGCGATGCTAAAGCTTGTTACGGTGTACAGGGCGCAGGTGGTCTTTTTGCATCCATTGCACCCATAGCATCCCGCAGCGGCTGCCCCACCGGGCGACGCTGTGGTTTTATTTTTTTGTGGAAAGGAGGAGCTGCCATGTTCGATTATGAAGAAGACCTGGATCTCTATCTGGATAAAATAAAGGATCTGCTTCTGCGAAAACAGTACGCTGCCGTGCGCGACCTGCTCCTCCCTCTGGAGCCGCCGGACATCGCCCAGCTGCTGGAGGAATCCGGCCCCGAGATGATGCCCCTGCTGTACCGTCTGCTGCCCAAGGAGCAGGCGGCTGAGGTATTCGTGGAGCTGGAGTCCGACAGTCAGGAGATGCTCATCAACGGCTTTTCCAACACCGAGCTGAAGGAAGTGCTGG
>URSX01000047.1 GCA_900550615.1 uncultured Eubacteriales bacterium | reverse complement strand
CCGGGAGCTTTTTCTTTATTTCGCACCCACAGCATATGGGATTCGACCCCTCACAGCTTTTAAATCCCACGCGCAGCCTTCGGCGCTTGCGCCGAGGGTTCGAATCCTTCTCCCGCTGCCATGAAGGCTCTCGGCTGTCGCCGGGAGCTTTTTCTTTATTTCGCACCCACAGCATATGGGATTCGACCCCTCACATTTTTTAAATCCCACGCGCAGCCTTCGGCGCAATTACTAAACCGGTGCGTGCCGCCTTTCATTTCAGCTTTCGGTAATAGGTATAGAACATCGGCGCGGTGGTGCAAACAGCTGCGGTGTCCGCAATCGGTTCCGCCAGATACACGCCTGCAGCGGCATTCGGCCAAAGACGCGGCAGCAGAAAAATCAGCAGCGCGGCAAGGTAGACCCGCATACTCCATTTTGTATATTCGATAAGTGCAGCATCATTCGTAAAGATCGATGCCACCGCTCCAGGTACAGCCATGCACAAACTCCGAATCAGAAATGACCCGGATACGCAGCAAGCGAGCAGCAGTCGAAAGGTTTTCTTCACACGGGAAATATCCCCCGCTCCCAGATTATAGCTGAGCAGCGGCTGCGCCCCCTGCACCACCCCCGGCAGAAGCAGCATCACAAACTGCATCACACTGCTCAGAATGCTCATGAACGCCACTGCCATATCCCCGCCGTAGGTTTGCAGCGAGGTGCTGAAGCTGTGATGGCCACCAGATTTTCCGTCAGTTGCATCAGCGCAGGGGATGTTCCCAGCAGGATGCACGGCCAGAGAAGCTTCCCGTCAAAGTGGATATTCCGCAGGTGAAGCCGCAGAATGCTTCCCCCCCGTGCAAAGATAACGAACAACAAGGCCAGCGGGCACGCCCTGTGCAATGGCTGCCAGTGTGGAATTTTGGTGCTCAGCGCCAAAATTACGCGTGCAGCAGACTGCAATTCTTTTGTCGGAAAACCCAGAGGGGTTTTCCGACAGCCAAAGCAGCCCTGCCGGTTCATTCCCCGGCAGGGCTGCTTTTTTCATATTTATATAGGTATATCCGTCAATCCCTGCGCAGAAACAGGATACCCAAAGTCCCCGGCCCGCAGTGGGAGGAAACGGTGCACCCCGCCTGGGTGACGAACACCTCCCGGAACGGCGCCAGCTCCTTCACCAGCTCTGTCAGCTCCTGCAGCGTCTGCTCCGCCACCTCGCCGGAGTGGGTGATGCAGGCCCAGTCCTCCACCACGGTCTTGCCCGCCAGCCGCTCCGTGATATACTGGCGGTACACCTTGTCCATGGTTCCGCGGTACTTTTTACAGACCACCAGCTTGCCCTCCCGCATCTCCAGGCAGGGCTTCAGCTTCAGCACATTGGCGCCCAGGGCCGCCACGCCGCTGCAGCGTCCGCCTTTCCACATGTATTCCAGCGTGTCCAGCACAAAGCTGGTGTCACTGTAAGGCGCCAGATCCCGCAGCTGCCGGGCGATCTCCCCGGCGGCCATGCCCCCGTCCCGCAGCTTAGCGCCCTGCAGGGCCAGCAGGCCCCCGCCCGTGGACAACTGCCGGCTGTCCACCACGTGGATCTCCCCCAGCTCCTCCAGCTCCTGAGCCGCCATCAGGGCGTTCTGACAGGTGCTGGACAGATCCGAGCTGATGTCGATATGCACAATGTCAAAGCCCTCCTCCAGGATCGGGCGAAAGAAATTCTTGAACTCCTCCGGGCTCACCGCCGCCGTCTTGGGCAGGATCCCATCCTTGCGGTAGTCGGCGTACAGATCCGCCGAGGTATAGTGTCCGTCGTCCGGAAAGGTTCTCTCACCGCTCTGAATGGTCAGCGGAACCGTCCGGATCCGGAAACGCTCCAGCATCTCCGGCGTCAGGTCGCATGTGCTGTCATAGGTAATGCAAACGGGTCTGGACATGAATCTTCTCCTCCTGCTATTCGATCATGTACACAGCAGTATACCTCACAAACCTCAATCCAAGCTCAAAATCCCTCGTATTTTTTCGAATCATGTGGTACAATCGGTATAAACTGGAAAAGGAGGCTCCTTATGTTCCGAATTTTGGTGGCAGAAGATGATGCCAGCACCCGCCTGCTCATGTGTGAGGTGCTGCGCCGGGCCGGCTACGAGCCCTGTCCCGCCCGGGACGGCGTGGAGGCGCTGGAGGTGATGGATCACCTTCAGTGTGACCTGGCCATTGTGGATATCACCATGCCCCGCATGGACGGCATTGCCTTCACTCAGACCCTCCGGGAAGGTAACTGCGACCTGCCGGTGCTGATGGTGACGGCCCGTGTGACCCAGGAGGACAAACGCCGGGGCTTCCGGGCCGGGACGGACGACTACATGGTCAAGCCCGTGGATGAGGACGAGATGCTCTGGCGCATCGAGGCGCTGCTGCGCCGGTACCGCAGCACGGCGGAGCGCCGCCTGACGGTGGGCGGCACGGTTCTCGACCGCAGCTCCCTGCAAGTCATCACCCCCACCGGCACAGAGCAGCTCACCGCCAAGGAGTTCCTGCTGCTTTTCAAGCTCCTGGCCTATCCCCGCACCCTGTTCACCAAGCGCCAGCTCATCGACGATATCTGGGATCTGGACAGCACCGTGGACGAGCACACCGTGGAGGTGTACATCTCCCGTCTCCGGGACAGGTTCCGGGACAATCCGGATTTTGAGCTGCGCACCATCCGCGGCTTCGGCTACATGGGCCTGCCCCGGGAGGATGCGCATGGCCAAAAATAAGGTAAAAAAAGAGAATCCCCCTGCCCGGCTGCTGTGGACCATGTTTCTTCTGGTGCTGGGTCTTGTGGTGGTGTATGTCACCCTGGCCCTGGGTATTTACTCTCTGATCGACCATCTGGTGCGTCTGGAGGACAGCAGCTATACCCTGCTGTGGCCCATCCTCATTCTGTCCGTCAGCGCCATTCTGGGCGTTCTGCTGGCCGTCTTCATCTTCCGGGGCTATCTGGCCCCTCTCTCCCGGCTGATGGTGGCCGCCCAGGCGGTGGCGGCGGGGGATTATTCGGTGCGGGTGGAGCTGCGCGGTGCCCGGGGCGAGGTGGCGGATTATATCCGCAGCTTCAATAAAATGGCCGAGGAGCTGGGCAGTGTGGAGCTGCTGCGCTCGGACTTTGTCAACACCTTTTCCCATGAATTCAAAACGCCCCTTATCTCCATCCGGGGCTTTGCCAAGCTGCTGCAAAACCCGGATCTGAACCCGGAGCAGCGCCGCTCCTACGCGGATACCATCGTGCGCCAGTCCGAGTGCCTGGCCTCCATGAGCACCCATATTCTGGAGCTGACCCAGTATGAAAACACCGAGATCGTCTCCGGCAAAACCACCTACAGTCTGGATGAGCAGCTCCGCCGCTGCATCCATCAGCAGGAGCGGGGCTGGCTGCAAAAGGGCCTGACAGTAGAGGGGGATCTGGACCCGGCGGACTACTACGGCAACGAGGAGCTGGTGGAGCACATCTGGTCCAACCTTATCTCCAACGCCATCCGCTTCACGCCCCCGGGCGGGCAGATCACCGTGGTTCTGCGAAACAGCGGCAGTGAGCTCACCGTCTCCGTCTCCGACACGGGCATCGGTATGGATGCGGAGACCCTGCGGCATATTTTTGACAAATTTTACCGTGCCGAGCCATGCCCCGATGCCCGGGGCAACGGCCTGGGCCTGTCCATCGTCCGGCGGGCGGTGGAGCTGTGCGGCGGGCGCATTGAGGTCTTCTCCCGCCCCGGCAAGGGCTCCACCTTTACCGTGACCCTCCTTCAGACCGCCGGGAACTGATATTTCAGCTCCACTGCGGAGGAAAGACTTTCTGGCGTACCGCCTCGCCTGCCGAATCCCTATTGTCAAAGCCGTTTAAATCGTGTATAGTATGAGCGACTACCATCGGAGGTTATACTATGAAAGAAAAACTACGGCTGGGGCAGTTGGTTCCCCGGCATACAGTCCCGTGGCTTCTGGGGGCTCTGGCGTGGCAGCTGTCCCTGTATTTTCTCGCTAAGCTCCTCACATCCACCCGCTTTCACTACGATCTGTCCATCCCACTGGACGGCAGGCTCCCCTTCGTCCCCTTCTTCATTCTGATCTACTGGGGTGCCTATATCTCATGGGGTGTGGATTACATTATGGCCGCCCGGGAAAGCCGGGATCACTGCCGCCGCTCCATCACCGCCGACATGATCGCCAAGGCTCTGAGTTTTGTGATCTTTCTGGTGCTGCCCACCACCATTGCCCGTCCGGAGATCACCGGCCAGGGGCTGCTCTCTTGCCTCACCCGTATCATCTACACGGCGGACACACCCGTGACCCTGTTTCCCTCCGTCCACTGTCTGGATTCCTGGCTGAGCTGGCGCTTTCTGGTGCAGTGCAAGAAGGTGCCCCTGTGGTATAAATGGGTGAATTTCGTCTTCTCCCTGCTGGTGTGCCTGTCCACAGTGCTGGTCAAGCAACATGTGATCGTAGACATTTTTGCCGGCATCGCCGTGGCGGAGCTGGGGCTGCTGCTCTCCCGCCTCTACTATGACCGGAAGGAAAAGCGAACCGTAACCCAGGCGTGAAAAGTGCCCCCGCACTTTCGGAGGAATTATCTATGAAACGGATCTTATCTCTTGCGCTGTGTGCGCTGCTGACCCTCCCCCTGCTGGCCGGCTGCGGGATCCACAAGTCCCACAGCACCTGGGTCATCGCCGTGGACGGGGATTTCAGCCCCTTCGTGTATGCCGGTGCCGATGGCAAGGCCGCCGGTCTGGACGTGGAGCTTCTGGATGCCATCGCCCGGGACCAGGGCTTCCAATATGAGCTCCGCCCCTCGGACTGGGACACGGCCATGGGCGTCTTCACCTCCCACCAGGCCCAGGTCCTCATGGGCAGCATCGCCGCCACCCAGTCCCGCATAGACGAGGGCTGGGCCTTCTCCCGGAGCTTTTATGACGGCGTGACCCAGAGCATGGCCATGGAACCCAGCAGCGATACCAATACTCTGGAGGATCTTTCCGGCAAGGCCGTGGCCGTTGTCTCCGGCACCCTGGGAGCCGCCTATGCCGCCAGCGTGAAGGATCGGTACGGCTTCTCCATCGCCACCTTCAGCGATTCCCACGCCATGTATGCCGCTGTGCTCAAGGGGCAGGCAGCCGCCTGCTTTGAGGACACCCCTGCCCTGCGGGACAGCATCCGCAGCGGCGTGGCCCTGGAGCTGGTGCCCGGCAGCGAGGGAGATATCTCCAACTACAGCGTGGCCATCTGCGATAAAAAGAACCGGGAGTTTCTGGAGATGTTTGACCGGGGACTGGAAAACATCCGCGCCAGCGGTGTCTATGACAGCATCCTCGCCAAGTACGCCGCCAGCCTGCAATCCGACAGCCCGCAAAAATAATAGGACTTTTTGTGCAGATTACCACTTGCATTTTCCCATCCGATTTCGTATACTGAGGTATCATAAGGAAGCAGGAGGACAGACATGACCCGTTTTGCGATGAACAACTGCGGCAAGGCCATCTGTATGGTCTGTTGTTGTTGCGCGCATTTTTGTCATGTATGTTCTGCTGGATCGCGGGAAGGCTGATTTTCCCGGCGCACATTTGATTCGTCATTCGGCAGAGGGTGCATGACGCACCCTCTGTTTTTGTTTTGCCCGCCCGCATTCCGCCTCCTGCCAAGAAAGGAAGACCGTTATGAATATCTATCGCTCCGCATCACAGCTGGTAGGGCACACGCCCCTGCTGCAGCCTGTGCGCTGCAACGAGCAGCTCCATCTCCCGGCCACCGTGCTGGTAAAGCTGGAGTACATGAACCCCGCCGGCTCCGTCAAGGACCGGGTAGCCCTGGAAATGATCGAGACCGCCGAAAAGGAAGGCAAGCTCCTGCCCGGCGGTACCATCGTGGAGCCCACCTCCGGCAACACCGGCATCGGCCTGGCCGCCATGGGTCTGGCCCGGGGCTATCGGGTCATTCTCACCATGCCCGAGTCCATGAGCGTGGAGCGCCGCCAGCTGCTGGCGGCCTACGGGGCCCAGCTGGTGCTGACCCCCGCCAGGGACGGCATGGCAGGTGCCGTGAAAAAGGCCCGTGAGATCGCCGCCGGGACCCCCGGCAGCTTCCTGGCCGGCCAGTTTGATAACCCCGCCAACCCCCAGGCCCACTACCGCACCACCGGCCCGGAGATCTGGCACGATACCGACGGCCAGGTGGATATCTTCGTGGCCGGTGTAGGCACCGGCGGCACCGTCACAGGCGTTGGCCGCTATCTGAAGGAGAAGAACCCCCGCGTACAGATCGTAGCCGTGGAGCCCGCCGCCTCTCCCCTTCTCTCCGGCGGCAAGGCCGGCAGCCACGGCCTCCAAGGCATCGGCGCTAACTTCGTACCCGAAAACTTTGACCGCAGCGTGGTAGATGAGGTGCTCCCCGTGTGGGAAAAGGATGCCTATGCCGCCGCCCGGCTGCTGGCCGCTTCCGAGGGCCTGCTGGTGGGCATCAGCTCCGGCGCCGCCCTCCACGCCGCGTGCGAGTTGGCCCGCCGCCCGGAAAACGCCGGCAAGACCATCGTGGCCCTGCTGCCCGATACCGGCGACCGTTACCTTTCCACCCCATTGTTTCAGGAGTGATCTATGATGAGTGAACACCATATCTGCGCCGCGGCGAAAGCCATGGCCCAAACCTATTCCGCAGGCTCCGTGCCGCTGTACGGCAAGAAGCTGCGTCTCCCGGACCGGCAGGCCGTGATCCTGCTGATCAAGGACATTCGCCGCCTGATGTTCCCGGCCTACTACGGGGAGGCGGCCCTCATGAGCCTTGCGCCGGAGGACTACGCCGCTCTGCTGCTCGAGCGCATAGAGAAGCAGCTCTTCCGTCAGATCGCCCTGACCCTGCCGGAGGATCAGGAGGAGCAGGCCGCCCAGCTGGCCACTGAGATGGTGACCCGTCTGCCCGCCATCGCCCGGCGGGTGCAGCTGGATCTGGAGGCCACCTTTGACGGCGATCCCGCCGCCGGCTCCCGGGAAGAGATCCTGTTCTCCTATCCGGGCCTGTTCGCCATCATGGTCTACCGGGTGGCCCACGAGCTGTATCAGCTGCAGATCCCTATCCTGCCCCGCATGATGTCCGAGTACGCCCACAGCCACACGGGCATCGACATCCACCCCGGCGCACAGATCGGCGACTATTTCTTCATCGACCACGGCACCGGCATCGTAGTGGGTGAGACCACGGTCATCGGCGACCGGGTAAAGCTGTACCAGGGCGTGACCCTGGGTGCTCTCTCCCCTCGGGACGGGCACCGGTCGAAGCCCGGCAAGCGCCATCCCACGGTGGAGGACGATGTGACCATCTACTCCGGTGCCTCCATTCTGGGGGGCGACACCGTCATTGGCCGGGGCAGCGTCGTAGGCGGCAACGCCTTCCTCACCAGCTCCGTGCAGCAGGACACCCGTGTGGTGATCCACGCCCCGGAAACCGTGTTCAAAAGCCGCCACAGCGGTGGGTAATGGCCCAAAATCACGCAAAAAGGCTCCCTCTTCCGAGGGAGCCTTCGTTTTTTCATTTTTTCGGCCCGCTGGCCGCCGTCTTACTCCTCCACCAGCAGCTGCGCGATCTGCACGGCGTTGGTGGCCGCGCCCTTGCGCACCTGGTCGCCGCAGCACCAGATGTTCAGTCCGCTATCAGAGGTCAGGTCGTCCCGAATGCGGCCCACGAACACCGTATCCTGGTCGCTGGTGTCCAGGGGCATGGGGTACTGCTTATTATTCAGGTCGTCCACCAGACGGCAGCCGGGGGCATTTGCGATCAGCTCCCGGGCCCGCTCCACAGAGATCTTCTCCTTGGTCCGAACCACGATGGACACGCTGTGGCTGCGCACCACCGGCACCCGCACACAGGTGCAGCTGACCTTCAGCTCCGGCAGGTGCATGATCTTGCGCCCCTCATTCTGCATCTTCATCTCCTCGGAGGTGTAGCCCGCAAAGGCCTCGCCGCCGATCTGGGGGATGACATTGTACGCGATCTGATACTGGAACACCTGAGGCTCGTAGCTCTTGCCCTCCCGCAGGGCCTCCACCTCGTTCATCAGCTCGATGGGCCCGCCTGCGCCCGCGCCGGAGACCGCCTGATAGGAGGAGGCCACGATGCTCTCAATGGGGCTGTCCTGATTCAGGGCGTTGATGGCCACCAGGGAGACAATGGTGGTGCAGTTGGGATTTGCGATGATGCCCTTGTGCTTCTTGGCATCCTCCGGATTGATTTCCGGGATCACCAGCGGCACCTCCGGATCCATGCGGAAGGCGCTGGAGTTGTCCACGAACACAGCCCCCGCCTTTACGATGGCCGGCGCAAACTGCTTAGCGATGTCGTTTTCCGCCGCGCCCAGTACGATGTCCATGCCCTGAAATGCCTCGTCGCAGGCCAGCTCCACTGCAAGCTCCTGCCCCTGCCACTGGATCTTCTGTCCCACGGAACGCGCAGATGCCAGCAAATGCAGCTCCTCCACCGGGAACTCCCGCTCCGCCAGGACCTTCATCATTTCCCGTCCCACAGCGCCCGTTGCGCCCAGAATGGCTACTTTATACTTTTTCATGGTAAATTCCTCCTTGATTACTTCACAAAGCTGTCATACAGCACGCGGATAGCTCCGGCAAAGTCCTTGTTGTCCACGCCCACGATGATGTTCAGCTCGTCGGGGCCTTGGGTGATCATGCGGATGTTGATGCCGTTTTCACCCAGGGCGGCAAAGATCTTGCCGGATGTACCGGGCTTAAAGGCCATCTTCCGGCCCACCGCCGCCACAATGGCCATGTCCTCGGTGACATGGATGCTGTCGGGCTTCAGCATTTTCTGGATGTCGCCCAGCATCTGATACTGGCAGGGCCGCAGCTTGTCCGCCGCCACCACCAGGGATACGCTGTCAATGCCCGAGGGCAGATACTCCAGTACCAGCTGGTACTTTTCCAGCACCTCCAGAATCCGCCGCAGCACGCCCACCTCATTGCTCATGCCGTTTTTGGTAACGGTGATGACGGAAAAATTCTTCCGCCCGGCGATGCCGGTAATGAAGTTTCCGTCCAGGCTCTCCTCCGTCTCGTCGAAAGACTCCATAATCATGGTGCCGGGATGGTCGGGCTGGTTGGTGTTGCGGATATTCAGGGGAATGTTCTTCTCCCGCACCGGGAAGATGGTGCCCTCGTGGAGCACCTGAGCGCCGATGTAGCTCAGCTCCCGCAGCTCCGAGTAGGTGATGCGCTCAATGGGCAGCGGATCCTTCACGATCCGCGGGTCAGCCATGAGGAAGCCCGACACATCCGTCCAGTTCTCGTATACGTCCGCGTCCAGAGCCGCCGCCGCCAGGGCGCCGGTGATGTCGCTGCCGCCCCGGGTGAAGGTCTTGATGCTGCCGTCGGGCATGGTGCCGTAGAAGCCCGGGATCACCACCCGCCGTCCGGAGGCCGTCCGGGCCAGGGTCTCGTAGGTCAGATCCTGATCCACCGTTCCGTCCAGGTTAAACTTCAGCCACAGCTCGCTGTCCAAAAAGTCGTAGCCCAGATAGTCCGCCATAAGCCGCGCCGCGAAGTATTCGCCCCGGCTCACCAGCTCGTCCTGGCTGATGCCCGCGTCCATCTTCTTTCGCAGGGCGTCAAACTCCGACTCCAGATCGGTCTTCAGTCCCAGGTCGTCCCGGATCTCTATGTAGCGGGAGCGGATCATGTCGAACACACTGTCGCAGGCCACCCCGTATTTCAGATGTGCGTGGCACAGATACAGCAGGTCTGTCAGCTTGTGGTCCTCGGAAAACCGCTTTCCCGCCGCAGAAACCACCACCACCCGCCGGCTGGGATCCGCCTGCACGATGCTTTTCACTTTCTCAAACTGCTTGGCATCCGCCATGGACGAACCGCCGAACTTCAGCACCTTTAACATATTTTTAGCTCACTTTCTACGGAAATTGATGCAAAGCCTTCAACCGCGTTGACAAAAAAAGCGTTTTTGTCTTTCAGCAAAAAACACTTGCTTTTTTCTTGGGGACAGTGTATCATACCATTATGCAAAATGCAAGAAAAAGATTGGAGAAACTTGTATGAAATATCAAAGCACCCGCAACCGCGCCCTCACGGCGTCTCCTGCCGCCGCCGTACTGGCCGGCATAGCCCCGGACGGCGGATTATATATGCCGGAGGCCATCCCCGTTCTGGACTGGCAGTCCCTCATCAAGCAGGACACCCTCACCATGTCCGCCCGGATCCTCTCGGCCCTGCTGCCGGACTATGAGGATATGGACGCTCTGGTGCGCCGGGGCTATCTGGGCAAATTCGAGACGGAGGACCTGACCCCTCTGGTGCCCGTGGGAGACCGCTATGTGCTGGAGCTGTTCCGCGGCCCCACCAGCGCCTTCAAGGATGTTGCCCTGAGCCTGCTGCCCTTGCTCATCAGCCGGGCCCGGGACATGGAGGGCATCCGGGATGAGATCCTCATCCTCACCGCCACCTCCGGTGACACCGGTAAGGCGGCTCTGGAGGGCTTCCACGATGTGCCCGGCACCCGCATCATCGTTTTCTATCCCCACGGGGGCGTTTCTGCCGTGCAGCAGGCCCAGATGGCCACCCAGGAGGGTGCCAATGTAAAGGTCTGCGCCGTCCGGGGCAATTTCGACGATACCCAGACCGGTGTCAAGAAGATCTTTGCCGCCTGCGAGGGAAAGGATCTGTCCGGCGTGCGCCTCTCCTCCGCCAACTCCATCAACATCGGCCGTCTGGCCCCTCAGATCGTGTATTATTTCAAGGCCTATGGCGACCTGGTGCGCTCCGGCCGCATCCGGGTGGGGGACAAGGTGCATTTCTGCGTCCCCACCGGCAACTTCGGGGATATTCTGGCGGGCTACTTTGCCAAGCGCATGGGCCTGCCCGTGGGCCGGCTCATCTGCGCCTCCAACAGCAACGATGTACTCACCGAGTTCCTCACCACCGGCGTATACAACAAGTGCCGCACCTTCTATAAGACCACCTCCCCTTCCATGGACATTCTGGTCTCCAGCAATCTGGAGCGGCTTTTGAGCCTGCTCACCGGAGACGACGCCTACGTCTCCTCCCTGATGAAGGATCTGAATGAAAAGGGTATGTATCAGGTATCGGGGGAGCTTCTGCATAAGCTCCAGGCGGAGTTCTCCTGCGGCTGCTGCGATGATGCCGCCGCTGCCGAAACCATTGGCCGCATCTGGGCGGAGAGCAAATATCTCTGCGATCCCCACACCGCCGTGGCCTGGAACGTAGCCGACCGGTTCGCCCGCACCCAGAAAGACGGTGTGCCGGTGGTGGTCCTCTCCACCGCCAGTCCCTATAAGTTCCCCGCCGCCGTCCTCTCCGCCCTGGGTCGGCAGGTGTCCGACGATGAGTTCGCCGTCATGGACGACCTCCACGCCTGCACCGGTGTGCCCGTACCCAAAAACCTCTCTGCCCTGCGGCAAAAGCCCGTTCGGCACAAGGATGTCATCGACCGGGAGGAAATGCTCCCCTATGTTCTCGAGAAAGCTGGTGAAAAGCAATGGTAACCGTCCGCGTCCCCGCCACCACCGCCAACTTAGGCCCCGGCTTCGATACCCTGGGCCTGGCCCTGGCCCTGTATAATACCCTCACCTTTGAGGAAGTGCCCGAGGGCCTCTATTTTGAGGGGGTAGAGCCGGACTACGCCACGGCGGAAAACCTGGCCGTGATCTCCTATCAGGCTGTAATGGATAAGCTGGGTCTGCCCATGCCCGGCCTGCGGATTTCTATCCGGGCGGATATCCCCATCTGCCGGGGCCTGGGCAGCAGTGCCGCCCTCATCGCCGCCGGAGCCGCCGGGGCCAACGCAAACCACGGCTCCCCCCTGACCCGGGAGGAACTGCTGGCCGTCTGCAATGACATCGAGGGCCACCCGGACAATCTGGCCCCGGCCATTTTTGGCGGACTGGTG
This sequence comes from uncultured Eubacteriales bacterium, assembly GCA_900550615.1. GTDB lineage: Bacteria > Bacillota > Clostridia > Oscillospirales > Oscillospiraceae > Vescimonas. Next base: position 931 of record URSX01000047.1, on the reverse strand, counting down.
GCTTCCTTTGTGGAAAATGAACGGCCCTATATCGCCCGGTACAGTCTCCACAAGAGCCTGCACTGCACGGCTCTGATCCCGGACTTCCAGCTCTCCACCCACCTGTCCCGGAGTGTCCTGCCCAAGGAGGTCCCCTACGGTGACGCCATCTTCAATGTCTCCCGCACCGCCGTGCTGCTGCGGGCCCTGGAAAACGGCGATGCGGAGACCATCTCCGTGGCCCTGAACGATAAGCTCCACCAGCCCTTCCGGCGTACCCTGATCCCCGGCTTCGATGCGGCGGAAAAGCTGGCCCACGACTGCGGCTGTGTGGCCTTCTTTCTCTCCGGTGCAGGCCCCACCCTCCTGTGCCTGTCGGCGGCCCCGGACTTTGATGAAAAGCTGGCCTCCCGGCTCTCCCGGCTCCCGGGCCACTGGAAGCAGCTGCCCATGGCCGTGGACCACCAGGGCCTGACCGTTTCCTGACCTATACCGAATTTGATCTCCATTGCGGCAGAACGCATCATTTCATGGTTCTGCCGCAATAGTTTTTTATGGAATTTGACAGCCCCGGCCGTTGTATGATATACTCTCTAAAAACAGAACCGTTTTTCGGCCATCATATAGTTTTCAGGAAAAATTTTTCAAAAAGTGGAACCATCTGTCCCCAAATTGCCTTTTCTGACGTTAATAAAGGAGGAAAAAATATGAAAGCGAAACATGCTCTGTACTTAGGTCTTATCATCATCGGCGCTTCCTTTCTAATGATCGATGCCACAGCCCTTGGACTGATCCTTGAGGGGGTGGGTGCTGTTCTCCTGCTGATCTCCGCCCTCCTGGAGTGGGCCGGTGAGCATCAGGACCCCCACCCCTAACGCCGCCCTTGTTTTTTCGTAGGGGTCGATGCCTACATCGGCCCGCCCACCGCACTATCAACCTGTCCGTAGGGGAG
>URSX01000046.1 GCA_900550615.1 uncultured Eubacteriales bacterium | reverse complement strand
GCAGACCGGGGGTTTGCTATGCGTGTATTTTATAATGAGACTCAGGCCTTTTTGGCCTGCTTCATGCTGAGGCTGATGCGCTTTTTCTTCTCGTCCACCTCCAGCACCACCACGTCCACCACATCGCCCACGGACACCGCCTCGGAGGGATGGCGGATGTACTTGTTGGACACCTGGGAGATGTGTACCAGTCCGTCCTGGTGCACGCCGATATCCACGAATACGCCAAAGTCGATGACATTGCGGACGGTGCCGGTGAGGGTCATGCCGGGGCGCAGATCCTTCATCTCCAGTACATCCGTGCGCAGGATGGGCTTGGGCAGCTCGTCGCGCACGTCCCGGCCGGGCTTGAGCAGCTCGGAGACGATGTCTCCCATGGTGGGAACGCCCACACCGATCTCCTCTGCGGCCTTTTTCGGGCCATAGGCCTCGATCCGCTTGGGCAGATCCGCAAGCTGCCCCGCCTGAACGTCTGCCAGCGTGTACCCCGTCAGCTCCAGCAGCGCCTTGGCGGCGGCATAGCTCTCCGGGTGTACGGCGGTGTTGTCCAGCACGTTTTTGCTCTCCGGCACCCGCAGGAAGCCCGCGCACTGCTCGAATGCCTTGGGCCCCAGCTTGGGCACCTTCTTGATCTGGGTTCGGGAGGTGAATGCGCCGTTTTCCTCCCGATAGGTCACCACGTTTTTGGCCGTGGTGCCGTTGAGGCCCGCCACCCGCTGCAGCAGAGAGGGGGAGGCGGTGTTGATGTCCACGCCCACGGCGTTTACGCAGTCCTCCACCACGCCGCTGAGGGCTTCGTCCAGCTGCTTGGCGGGCATGTCGTGCTGATACTGGCCCACGCCGATGGCCTTGGGGTCGATCTTCACCAGCTCGGCCAGGGGATCCTGCATCCGCCGGGCGATGGACACGGCGGAGCGGAGATTCACGTCGTACTGGGGGAATTCCTCGGCGGCCAGCTTGCTGGCGGAGTACACCGAAGCGCCCGCCTCGGACACGATCATGTAGCTGACATGGGCCCCGGCGTCGTTTACCTGCCGGATCAGCTTCACGGCCATCTGCTCCGTCTCTCGGCTGGCGGTGCCGTTGCCGATGGCGATGTGCTCCACGCCGTGTCGGGCAATGAGCTTTGCCAGGGCGGCAATGGCCTCCTGCTCCTGCCGGGCTCCGTAGGTGGGGTAGACCACGGCGGTATCCAGCACCTTGCCGGTGCCGTCCACCACGGCCACCTTGCAGCCCATGCGGTAGCCGGGATCCAGACCCATGGTAACCTTGCCCTTCACCGGCGGCTGCATCAGCAGCGGCTTGAGATTCAGGGCAAACTGGCCGATGGCCCCTTCGTTGGCCTGCTCGGTCAGAAGGCTGCGTATCTCCCGCTCCAGGGATGGGAACAGCAGGCGGTCATAGGCATCCTCCGCGGCGGCTTTCACAAAGTCCATGGCGGGGGAGCCGGGGTGCACCACGGCCCGGCGCAGGGCAGGCAGCGCCTGCTCCCGATCCAGCGTGACGGAGACCTTCAGATAGTTTTCTTTTTCGCCCCGGTTGATGGCCAGGATCTGGTGTCCCTGCAGCCGGGATATGGGCTGGGTGAAGTCGTAATACAGACGGTAAACGCTGTCCTCCTCCCCGGCGGCCCGGCTCACCAACTGCCCCTGCCGCCACAGAAGTGCGCGCAGGGTCTTGCGGATAGCGGCATCGTCGGAGATATGCTCGGCGATGATGTCCGAGGCCCCCTGGAGAGCGTCCTCCACGGTTTCCACGCCCTTTTCCGGGTCGATGTAATCCCAGGCGGCCTCCTCCGGCCGGGGGCAGTCCCGTCCCTGGGCAAACAGCAGCTCCGCCAGGGGCGCCAGCCCCTTCTCCCGGGCCATGGTGGCCCGGGTGCGGCGCTTCTGCTTATAGGGCCGGTAAAGATCCTCCACCTCCGCCAATGTACCGGCGGCGTCGATGGCGGCGGCCAGCTCCTCCGTCAGCTTGCCCTGCTCGGCGACGGCATTTTTCACCGTCTCCCGGCGCTCCTCCAGACCCCGGAGGTATTGCAGCCGCTCCTCCAGGGTGCGCAGGGAGGTGTCGTCCATGGCGCCGTGGAGCTCCTTGCGGTACCGGGCGATGAAGGGGATGGTGTTGCCCTCGTCCAGCAGCTGCACGACGTTTTCTATATGCCGGGGGTCCTTGTCAAGCTCCCGGGCAATGGTCTGTATGATGTCCATAAAATCCTGATCCTTTCGTCTGCGGAGACCACTGGAAGCCTCCGGTAAATAGTTGTGTGAACTGCGGCGTATGCCGGCTGAAAAGAGCCCGGCAAAACCGCAGTGAAGGTTATTTTACCACAGTGCCGGGGGAAATGCCAGAGGGAGAATATCCCGGCCTGTCCCGCCCCAGTGCACTTGACACGGGCAGTCACGCTTATTATACTGTAATTATCTTACTTTTGGCGGCTGTCTGCGCTGCCGGGAGAGGCGGTTGAGCCATGACGCGGCTGATGACTCTTGCGGAGGAAAACGGATTTTCACACTGGGCGGCAGCCAACATGGCAGCCCTTCGACCCCTGGCCTCCGTGCGGGAGATGTGCGCGGCGAACCGCTGCGGGCAGTACGGGAAGAACTGGGCCTGCCCGCCGGGCTGCGGCACCATCCAGCAGGCGGCAGCTGCCATCAGGCAGTACCGCAGCGGCATTCTGGTGCAGACCACCGGGCCTCTGGCGGATGAATTCGATTACCGGCAGATGCAGGACCTGGCCCGGCGGCATAAAGCATCCTTTGAGAGCTTTGCCCGGCAGGCACGGCTGCTGCACCCGGGCTGTCTGGCGCTGACGGCGGGGGCCTGCACCCTTTGCCGCCGGTGCACCTATCCGGCAAGCCCCTGCCGGTTTCCGTCCAGGCGGCTGTCCTCTATGGAAGCCTATGGCCTGTGGGTCAGCGACATATGCCGCGCCTCCGGCCTGCTATATAACTACGGCGCACAGACCATGACCTATACCTCCTGTGTGCTCTGTTTAGAGGAGTGAAAACGCTATGCAAACCCCCAAGGAGATTTTTTTGGAGCTGCTGCAGCCGGATGGTCACCCGGAGCGCATTCTCAAGCAATATGAGGCCCTGCACCTGTGCCTTACGGATCCCATCAACACCTATCTGCGGGGCAACCGCCGCCGGGGCACCATCAGCCGTGACCGCTGGGGCACCACCATCAGCTTCCCCGAGGACGCGCCGGGTGCCATACCCGTTCACAGTGAGGAGCTGACGGTCTGCCCGGATGTGACGCGCTGGGAGGAGACGGTTCATGCGCCGGATCTGGCGGCCAACTGCACCCAGGGCTGGGAGGAGTGCCGCGCCGCCGCCCGCTCTGCCGCCGGGGAGGAAAAGCTCCTGGCGGGCTTCATGGGCACGGGCATTTTCGAGCAGTGCCACTTTCTCATGGGCTTTGAGGACACCCTCACCGCCCTTTATGAGCATCCCGACGAAATGCACCGGCTCATCGACTATATCACCGACTACCGGCTGGGCTATGTGAAGCTGCTCATTGATAATCTGCAGCCGGACGTCATCTTTTCTCACGACGACTGGGGCACCAAGGACGCACTGTTCATGCAGCCGGATACATGGCGGGCGTTTTTCAAGGAGCCCTACCGCCGCTTCTACGGCTATATCCGTTCCCGGGGCTGCATCGCCGTGCACCATGCCGACTCTTACCTGGCCCCCATCGTGGACGACATGGCTGAGATCGGCATCCAGGTCTGGCAGGGTACGTTGCCGGAGAATGATATCCCCGCCCTGCAGCAGCACCTGAGAGGGAAGCTGGTGCTCATGGGCGGCATAGGCGCCGCCATCGACCGGGAGGATGCCGCACCGGAGGAGATCTGCGCCTATACCGAGGGCGTTTTGCGCACCTGCTGCCCCGGCGGACACTTCATTCCCTGCATTACCTACGGCGTTCCCGGCGCGGTGTATCCCCATATTGACCGGTATATCGACCAGACCATCGACGCCTACAACGCCCGGCTCCATGGGCCGGTCTTTGACCTGCCGCCGGTGCCCCGGCGCAGCATTGCCGCCCGAAAGGCGCAGACCGCTGTGTCCCCCCGGGCGGCGGAGGAACCCGGCGATACTCTCAGCGCCCTTGCCCTGGCCCTGAGGCGGGGCCAGCAGAAGAAGGTGCTTGCCCTTGCGGAGCGGGCTCTTGCGGAGGGACTGGATGCCCAGACGATCCTCTCGGAGGGCCTGGTAAAGGGTATGAACGAGCTGGGCGAGGATTTTTCCGCCAACCGCGTCTTTGTGCCGGAGATGCTCCTGGCCGCCCGGTGCATGGTGGCCGCCACGGCGCTGCTGAAGCCCCATATGGTGGACGGGAGCGGCAGCCGCAGGACCATAGGCTCGGCCTGCATCGGCACGGTGCACGGAGATATGCACGACATCGGGAAGAACCTGGTGAAGATCATGCTGGAGGGCAGTAATATCCGGGTATATGACCTGGGGGCGGATGTGCCGCCGGAGGAGTTTGTCCGGGCGGCCAAGGAGCATGGCTGCGACATCATCGCCTGCTCGGCCCTGCTGACCACCACCATGCAGCAGATGCGGCGGATTGTGGAGCTGGCCAAGGAGGAGGGCATACGCGACCGGGTGTCCATCATGGTGGGCGGCGCGCCCATCAGCCAGAGCTTCTGCGACGAGATCCACGCGGATGTATACACCGCCGACGCCGCGTCTGCCGCCCGGGCGGCGGTGAAGATTCTGACGAAGAACTGCAGCGGAAACGGGCCGCAGCAGAAATGAAAATTTGAAAACACACAGGAGGGGGCCGCCCATGAAAAAAACACTGAAAGAGTATGCCGTCATCACCTTTGGCTGCGCGCTGTTCGCCCTGGGCTTTTGCTGGTGCTGCGAGCCAGCGCATCTGTCTGTGGGCGGATTTACCGGTATCGCCCAGGTGCTGAACCTGTATTTCCCGGTGCTGCCGGTGGGTATTACCACCCTGGTGATGAACGTGCCGCTGTTTATTCTGGGCCTGAAGCTGCTGGGCAGGCGGCTGCTGGTCAGCTCCCTGTATGCCATGGCCGTCAGCTCCCTGATGATCGACGGAGTCAACGCCCTGTATACCTTCCCGGCTCTGGATCCGGTGCTGGCGGCGGTGTTCGGCGGCGTGCTCTGCGGCGCTGCCAGCGGCTTCATGCTGGGCCAGGGGGCCACCACCGGCGGCACGGAGCTGGGCGCCCGGCTGCTGAAACTGAAGTTCCAGCAGCTGCCCATCGGAAAGCTGTGCCTGATCATTGATATGGCGGTCATCATCACCTACTCTCTGGCTTTCCGCCAGCTGACCCCGGCGCTGTACAGTGCAGCCACCCTCTATATCAGTACCACGGTGCTGGACAAGGTGGTCTACGGCGGGAAAGCCGCCAAAATGGCCTATATTATCAGCCAGCAGCACGAGCAGATCGCCCAGCGGCTGCTGGAACTGGATCTGGGCGTGACGTTTCTGGACGGAACGGGGGCCTACCGCCGCAGACCCACGGAGGTGATCGTGTGCGCCTTCAGCCGCAGCTACATCATTCCGGTGAAGAAGCTGGTGCAGCAGATCGATCCCGATGCCTTTATCATCGTGTGCGACACCCACGAGATCCTGGGCGAGGGCTTCGGCAGCTATGATCCCAAGGGACTGTAAGCCCCGTGGCCTTTAATATTTGCGAAGAGATGCAGAAATAGGAGTTGAGCGCTATGAAATACGCCCTGATTAACGGTGTCCTGCTGGACGGAACGGAAGCTATGCAGCCCCGGCCGGGTCTGACCGTCCTGGTAAACGGCGACCGTATCGAGGCCCTCGTCCCCGCCGGCGACGAAGGAGCGGGATATGAGAAGATCGATCTTTCCGGCGGCTATGTGATGCCGGGGCTTATCAACCTCCATGTCCATCTGCCCGCCTCGGGAAAGCCCACCGTCAAGCAGAAGGACAATAAAAAGACCGTCCGCCTGATGACCAGCAACGCCCTCCTCCGGGCCGTTACCTTTCAGGTCTGCGCGGGCTATGCCAAAACGGAGCTGCTTTCCGGTGTGACCACCCTGCGCTCTGTAGGCGGCATTCAGGCGGTGGATTCCTGCCTGCGGGATAAAATCCTCTCCGGCAAGGCCGTGGGCCCCCGCATTCTGGCGGGCAACATGGCCGTGTCCGTGCCCGGGGGCCATATGGCCGGGTCTCTGGCCTATGAGGCTGCCTCTCCGGAGGAGGCGGCGGCTCTGGTGCGGAAGATCGCGGAGGATAAGCCCGACCTCATCAAGCTGATGATCACCGGCGGTGTGCTGGACGCCAAGAGCAAGGGCGAGCCCGGGGAGCTGAAAATGTCCCCGGAGCTGGTGAAAGCTGCCTGCGACCAGGCCCACGCTCTGGGCCTGCCGGTGGCCGCCCATGTGGAGAGCCCCCAGGGGGTCCGGGCGGCCCTGGAGGGCGGGGTGGACACCATTGAGCACGGCGCCGCGCCGGACGAGGAGATCCTGCACCTGTTCAAGGAGCGGAAAGCCTGCCACATTGCCACCATCTCCCCGGCTCTGCCCTATGCCATGTTCGACCGCAGCGTCACCGGCGCGTCGGAGACGGAGCAGTATAACGGCCGCATTGTCATGGACGGTATCATTGCCTGCGCCAAGGCGTGCCTGGAGCGCGGCATCCCCGTGGGTCTGGGCACCGACACGGGCTGCCCCTACATCACTCACTACGATATGTGGCGGGAGGTGTACTATTTCCACAAGTTCTGCGGCGTGACCAACGCCTTTGCCCTGCATACGGCCACCCTGGGCAATGCCCGGCTGGTGGGTCTGGGGGCGGAGACCGGCTCCATAGAGCCCGGCAAATGCGCCGACCTTATCGTCACCCGGGCGAACCCTCTGGAGGATCTGAAAGCTCTGCGCCATATTGATCTGGTCATGGGCCGGGGAAACCTGATCCGTGCCCCCAAGGTCAAAAAAATGGAGAAGGCCGAGCGGGAGTTGGACAAATTCCTGTAAAAAGCAAGAAAATAAGGCAAAAAGAGCCGCCGCAGGATTTTCATTCTGCGGCGGCTCCGCTTATGCAATAAAAGTGCCGGCGGCTGGGCCTACGCCCGCTTTCCAGCCTTTTCTCCCCTCCAGGTGACGAGTCGGAATACCGTGGATACCAGCAGGATGCCCACTGCCAGAGACCCGGCAATGCCCAAAGTCTCCAGCCCCTTGGCCACAGCCTCCATGGTTTTTCCCTCCAGCCCCAAGCTCATGGTGTAATACACACCGGCCCCGGGGAGCATGGGCAGAATGGCAATGACCAGATAGGGCATGGCCGGGCACCTGCGCACCCGGGCCATGGTCTCGGCGTACACCGCCGCCAGCAGGGCGGCGAACAGGTTGGCTGTGTATACATCGCAGCCCAGCGCCCGGCACAGCAGATAGAGCGTCCAGGAGGCCGCTCCGCCCATCATGCACAGCACCATGCCCCGGCCATGGGTGTTGAACAGGATGCAGAAGCCGCAGCAGCCTACGAACACCGCAATGGCCTGCACCCATGCCGGCCAGCTGACGATGGCGGAGCCTGTCCGGCCATAGAGACCTGCGGTCAGCTGCCAGGCCGCTGCCGTGCCCAGGGCGATGGCCAGGGCGGACAGCACCACGGACACAATGCGGAAGACACCGGAGTTGGTGTCCCCGTAAATGATGTCGCGCATGGAGTTGGTGATGAGCAGGCCCGGCACCAGGAGCATCAGTGCGCCGATGATGGCCGCGTCCGGACTGTTGAGCCAGCCCAGCCCCGCCGCCGCGTAGGCCGGCAGCGCCATCAGGCACGCAGCCAGGATCGTGCTGAAAAACGAGTTGACCTCCCGCTTTTCCATGAAGTGGGTGACAAGGCCGATGATCAGCCCCATGAGCCCCGCCCACAGACAGTCCAGCAGCGTTCCGCCGAACACGATGCAAAAGCCCAGCCCTGCTAGGATATTGCCCAGATAGATCACGCCCGTGTGATAAGTCCGGCAGGATGCCAGAGTTTCCTTCAGCCAGGCCATGGCCTCGTCCACAGTTGGCTTTTCCGCACAGATGCGGCGGCTTACGGCGTTCAGCTTTTCCAGCTTCTCCAGGTCGTTTCCGTGAAAGCCGATGCGCCGCATGATCATCAGCGGCTTTCCCGTGTCGGCCTCCAGACTGATGGAGATGCTGTTGGGGATGGCGAATACCTCGCACTCTACGCCGTAGGCCCTTAAGATCCGGTGGACGGTGTCCTCCACCCGGAAGGTTTCCGCCCCGGACATAGCCATGTGATAGCCCATGGTAGCCGCCAGGTCGGTGAGCAGATAGTAATCCATAAGCAGTTGCTCCCTGTGTGTTTTCGCAGATTCCGGCGGCAGTTCGCCGCCACGAGCGACAGTATAGGCACGCCGGCGGCAATTGTCAACCGGTTTGCCCCGGGAAACGGGAAAATTTCATCTCAGACTGCGGCTTACTTTTCCTGCACTTCCTTCCCGCTGACATGCTCAATGGTGATTTCAAACATCTGGGCGGCCCGTCCGCTGGCGGCGATCTCCCGGTCGGCCAGCTGCTCCTCCGGATAATATTTCATGGCGAACTGCTTCAGCCGCCGGGTGGCCTCCGGGCCACTTTCCATCAGGCGGCACCGGCCGAACACCACGGCGCTCTGCAGATATGGCGCCCATGCTTCGCCCCGGAGGGTCTCGCCGCCGTACACCGTGAAGCACACCTTGTCGCAGGCCCGGAGGGCGTCGACCTTGTGGCCCGCCCGGGCGCCATGGAAGTAGATCTTTCGGTTTTCCGGGTCGAAGAGAAAGTTGATGGGGACGGCATAGGGGTATCCGCCCTCACCGTTTACGGCCAGAACCCCCCGGCGGCAGTGCAGCAGAAGCTGCTCCGCCTGCTCCGGGGAGATCTCATTTTTCTTTTTGCGGATGGGTCTGAACATGGCTTTTCCTCCTGTAGCATATTTGTACTGTGCGGTGCTTTCGCGCGGAATGCTCCGGCTCAGATGCCCGGCTCATCCTGCAGCAGCATCCGCCGCAGCTGCTGGGCGGCCATACTCAGCGGCTGATTCTTCCGCTGGAACAGGTAGATGCTGCGGGGCGGGATCGGCTGGGCCAGGGTGAGGGGATAGATCCCGGTGAGCTCCGGAGATCCCAGGAGCATCTCCCGGGGAACAAAGCCGATGCCCAGGTCGCTGCGAACCACAGGGAGCACCTGATCGACGGTCTCCACCTCTATATCCGGACAGAAGGGCAGATCGTACCGGCGGAAGAGGTCGGCATAGAAGGTATGGGAGGATGTGCCGGATGTAAGGCAGATGATGGGGTGATTCGCAAGCTCGGCCAGAGACAAGGCTTTTCCCGCCAGCTGGGAAAAGCCGGCTCCGCAGACCGGCACCTCCTGTACCTCGGCGACTTTTTGCTTTACCAGGGAATCCGGCACGATCGATCCTTCGGATACCACGGCGAGGTCGGCCAGGCCGTTCTGCACAGCGGCCAGCCCCTGGGGTGTTGAATGGTTGGTCAGGCAGATGCGGACGTGGGGGAACTCCCGGCGGTACCGGGCAAGGACCCGCAGCAGACACCCCTGCAGGGCAAGACCGCTGGCGGCAATGCGCACGGCACCCGCCTGCAGGCTCTGACCGGAGAGCAGCTCCGCCTCGCCGGCGGCGATGCTCTCAAAGGCGGCGGCAATGTGCGTGTAGAGCTTTTCCCCCTCTGGCGTCAGGCGAACCCCCTGGGAGGAGCGGAAGAACAGGGGGCAGCGCAGCTCAGACTCCAGACGCCTTATCATGCGGGTCACATTGGGCTGGTCGTTGTAGAGCGCGGCCGCGGCCTGAGAAAAGCTCTTGTATTTGGCGGCGTAGTAGAAAACGCGATAGCTGTCATAGCTGATGTTCACGATGCGGTTCTCCTCTGAAAATAAGACGTAAAAATGCTGCTGAAGCTTTGCGTGTATAGACCCGGTGTCGACCCTGGTGCAGGCGGAAAGCTCTGGGGCAGGGGCCCGGCCCGCTACAGGGATAAGCATACAACAAATTCGGCAAAAAATCAAATCATTCAGCGGGAAAATGCCTTGATCCGCAGCCCATTTTCCGGGGAACGGGCTGCGCCGGATGCATCGGCAGGCGGCCGGGAGCGATAGCAAAATTATATACCGCGCATATCAAAAAAATATTTCCCATGTACCGCGGCGTCGGCTATACTGTAGGGCGAAGATGAGCCCGATAGAGTATTTTGAAGGAGCAAAGATAATCATGGCTGCACAGATCCTGGCAATTTGCATTTTCGTTGGTATGTTTCTTTTGATCATTCTGGACAAGTTTGAGCGGTACTATATCACCCTGGCCAGCGGTGCGCTGGTCCTGGCGCTGGTGTTCGGCGTCTGCATGCACTCTATGAGCGCCATCTGGGGCACGCTGAATCTGCCGTCCATCTTCACGTCCGGATTCTGGTACGGCGCCTCAGAGGAGGGAAACAGCGGCATCAACTGGTCCACCATCTTCTTCATCGCCGGTATGATGATTATGGTGGAGGGCTTGGGCAAGGCCGGGTTTTTCCGGTGGCTGTGCCTGACGCTGGCCAAGCTGGTGCGTTACCGCATCGTGCCGCTGCTGGTATGCTTTATGGTGCTGTCGGCGGTGCTGTCCATGTTCATCGACAGCATCACGGTGGTGCTGTTTCTGGCAACGGTCACCCTGGAGCTGGCCCAGACCATGAAGTTCAATCCCATCCCGATGATCCTCTCGGAGGTCTTCTGCGCTAACCTGGGCGGCGCGGCCACCATGTGCGGCGATCCTCCCAACATCATTGTCGGTACCTCTCTGGGCTATACGTTTTTTGATTTTATCTCCAATACCGGCGTCGCCGTGGCCATCTGCTTTGTGCTGGTGCTGATTTATTTCGTCCTGTGCTTTCGCAAGCGGCTTCTGCGCGACGAAAAGAATAGCGGTGCGGCGGTCTGCCCCCAGCCGGGCACGGCCATTACCAACCGCCCGGCCTTTCTCCTCAGCGCAGGCGTATTTCTGCTGGCGGTCATCTTGCTGGCCACCCATGCCCAGACGAAGCTCACCGTGGCCTGCATCGGCGTGATCGTGGCGGCCCTGAGCCTGGTGGTGATCGGCTGCACCAGCGGCGGGAAGGCGGTTCTGGAGATCATCAAGGGCGTGGACTATAAGACACTGCTGTTCTTCATTGGCCTGTTCGTGTCGGTGGCCGGACTGAAGGAGACCGGCGTGCTGGATGTCATCGCCCGGTTTATCACAACGGTCAGCGGCGGCAATGCCGCGATCATTGTGGTCATCATCCTCTGGATCTCGGCGGTTACCAGCGCCTTTGTGGATAATATTCCCTTTGCCGCCACCATGATCCCGGTGGTCCGGTCCATTGCGGCCGCCAGCGGCATAGACATGGGCGTGCTGGCCTGGGCCCTGTCCCTGGGCACAGATCTCGGCGGCAACGCAACGCCCATCGGTGCCTCGGCCAATGTGGTGGGCACCTCCGTTGCGGCCAAGGGCGGCTACCCCATCAGCTGGGGCGTCTACTGCAAGTACTGCGTCGGTGCGACGGTGCTGGTGATCGCGGTGTCTATGGGGTATCTGTTCCTTCGGTACTTATAAAAAGCTGTGAAGGAGTGTGTGCATATGAAAAAGCAGATCATCGTTGCCATCGGCCGTGAGCACGGCAGCGGCGGCCACTATATTGCCCAGATGATTTCCCGGGCCCTGGGCGTTAGACTCTATGATAAGAAGTCCATTGAGGCGGAGGTGGTGGATCAGGGCTACAGCCCGGAGATCATCAGCCAGATGGACGAGCGCCCTGTCAACTTCTTCACCTCCCGCCGCATCGGAAAGTATTCCAACTCCCTGGAGGTCAATGTGGCAGAGCGCACCTTCCAAATGCTCCAGGCAAAGGCTGCTCAGGGGGAGAGCTTTGTGGTGCTGGGCCGCTGCGGTGAGCAGGTGCTGAAAAACAACCCCAACTGCATCAGCATTTTCATCTGCGGCAACCCCCAGTTCAAGCTGGGCCGAATCATGGAGAAGCTGAATCTGGATACGGAGCAGGCCATTGAGGAGATCAAATCGGTGGACCGCTCCCGCAAGAATTATCACAACTACTACTGCGACACCAAGTGGGGCGATGCCCGGGGCTATGACATGACCGTCAAGAGTGACGTGCTGGGCTGCGAGAAGACGGCGCAGATGCTCACCGCGTACATCCGCGCCTTTATGCAGGAGGAATGACCGCCCGGCAGCCACGCCCCACCAAGGGCCTGAGCGCAGATAAGCTAAAGAGGAGGATGGATTATGAATCTCCGCAGACATCGCGGGCAAATGTCGGAGGCGCTGCTGACCGCGTCCTTTATCATCCTCTCCGGCGGTTTGCAGGATGCCTATACCTATCTCTGCCGGGGCAAGGTCTTTGCCAATGCCCAGACGGGGAATATCGTACTGTTCAGCGCCTATCTCTTTGACGGCGAGTGGGACCACTGCGCCCGGTATCTCATCCCGGTACTCTCCTTTTTACTGGGGATCTTTGCGGCCGAGTGTATTCACCGCCATTTCAAGTACATGGAAAAGGTGCATTGGCGGCAGCTCATCATCCTGGCGGAGATCGTCTTGCTGTTTGTGGTGGGCTTTCTGCCTCAGCGGGTCAATACGCTGGCCAATGTGCTGGTGTCCTTTGTCTGCGCCATGCAGGTGCAGACCTTCCGCAAGGTGCGCGGCCATGCTTACGCCAGCACCATGTGCATCGGCAACATGCGCAGCGGAACGGAGGCCCTGTGCGTCTATTTCCACACCCGTGACCGGGAGGTGCTGCATAAGGCGCTGACCTATTTCGGCGTGATCGGTCTCTTTGCGGTGGGCGCCGGCCTGGGTGCGCTGCTGACGGCGTGGCTTGCCGAGAGAGGCATCTGGGTCTCCTGTGCTCTGCTGGCGGTGAGCTTTCTGATCATGTTCATCCGCGAGGAGGAAGAAAAGAAATAAGCCGCCCCAAAGCAGCGTTTTTTGATAAAAATAAATGTGTGCCGGGTTTTCCGGCTGCTGCAGCAAGGCCCTCTCTGCCTGAATGGTAGAGAGGGCCTTGCTCTTTTGTGCTGCACGCCCCATACCGTGACGGCAAAGCCGCCAACATAGAAATAGGGTTTTGTGTAATATTGTGTTGGCAAATAACTCTAATTTTGATAGAAACCCGTTAAGGGGGTGCAATTACGGTTTGGAGGGGGGGTGCATTTTTGATTTTAGGGGG
>URSX01000045.1 GCA_900550615.1 uncultured Eubacteriales bacterium | reverse complement strand
GGGGCGACCGGTTTATGGGGAGGTTTACAGCTTAGCCATCTCTGCGGCGACGCTCTCCTCACAGGAGCGCATGGCTTCCAGCGTTTTCTCCAGCAGATCATCCAGCTCCCAGCCCAGGCGCTCGGCTCCGGTGATGATCACATCCCGGGAGCAGCCGGCGGCGAACTTCTTATCCTTGAACTTCTTCTTGATGCTCTTGAGCTCCATGTCCTGCACGCTCTTGCTGGGGCGCATCAGGGCGGCAGCACCGATGAGGCCCGTCAGCTCGTCGGCGGCGAAGAGGATCTTTTCCATCTCTGCCGTGGGCTCTACGTCGCAGCAGATGCCGTAGCCGTGGCTGCACACGGCGTGGATGAACTCCTCGCTGCAGCCGGCCTCCCGCAAAAGCTCCGGGGCCTTGACGCAGTGCTGCTCCGGCCACTGTTCAAAGTCGATGTCGTGGAGCAGGCCCACGGTGGCCCAGAAATCCGCATCCTCGCCATGGCCCAGCTGGTTGGCGTACCAGCGCATGACGCCCTCTACGGTCAGGCCGTGCTGGATGTGAAACGGCTCCTTGTTATACTTCTTCAGTGCGGCAAGAGCCGCATCTCTGCTGATACACTCTTTCATAAAGGGCGTCCTCCTTAAGTAAAACTGTCGAAAATTCCTTTGGAATTTTCCAACAAAAGGCTTGCAGTCTGCCCATTTGTTATGCGTATTGTAGCAGGTTCTTTTCCGTTTCGCAAGACCTATTCATTAAATCGGCATTTGTTTTTCCAGAAGGGAGAGAATATGCCGGGCGTGGCGGTATTCATCTCGGGACAGCTCCAGAAAAATCTCCGACAGGCATGGATCGGTGGTCTCGTCGGACGAGCGGCGGTAGTTGAGGCCGCCGCAGCTCTCCTCGTGGTAGCGCAGGCGCAGCAGCTCCGGCCAGGTGCAAGGGCAGGGCGGCACGGGAAGCGCGATGGAGGCGCGGTAGGTCTGCCCCGTCACCAGGAAATAGACCCCCATCAGCTTTCTGGCGTGGCCGCCCTCCTCCGCCGCCAGGCGCCGCATCATCTGCCGGGCTCCGGGGCTGGGGGCCTGACCGGCACAGGCCAGATAGCTCCGCCGGTCTGACAGCTCCTCCTCGATAAAGCCCCGGATCACGTCGATGTCCTGTTGAGCATCTGCCCCCATACAGCACACGTTGGCGGACTGGGTATTCTCTTCCGGTGGGTATGGCTGCAGGGTGGGGTTCACCCGCTGCCATACGGCTCTCTTTTGCTCTAAGGTCTGTTGGTTCTCCATACCGGCACCCCTTTCTGTTTGCACCCATTGTATGCAGGGGGAGGGGGAGTCTTTACTGGAGACAAAAAATCGGTTTGGGGTCTGGGGGCGGCTCGGGTGTACTTTGGTGTAATTTTTGCGGGGATGGGGAAAAATAGGGCGGGGGTGGATTGCTTTTCCCGGCAGGTTCTGCTAAAATAAGGAACGCATGGGTCGAAATCTGGATTTTGTTGCAAGTGTCATATACCTTTGCGGCGAAATGGGATATATTTACGGTAAGAAGACCTCAAAAGGAGGAAATGTTCATGTTAGAGCTGAAAAATATCTGCTATCGGGTGGATACGCCTGAGGGTACAGTGGATATTCTGAATCACATCGACCTTGTGATTCCGGATCATAAGCTGGTGGTGTTCACAGGCCCCAACGGCGGCGGAAAGACCACCCTGGCCAAGGTCATCATGGGCCTGGTACAGCCCACGGAGGGGCGGATCCTCTATGACGGGCAGGACATCACGGGCCTGTCCATCACGGAGCGGGCGAAGCTTGGCATCAGCTACGGCTTTCAGCAGCCTCCGCGGTTCAAGGGCATCACGGTGCACGATCTGCTGCTGCTGGCGGCGGGCAGCGAGAAGCTCTCCAAGGATCGCTGCTGCCAATATCTGACGAAGGTGGGCCTGTGCGCCAACGACTACCTGGACCGGGAGGTGGACGTGTCCCTCTCCGGCGGCGAGGTCAAGCGCATTGAGATCGCCACCATTTTGGCCAGGAACGGTCGGCTGATGATCTTCGACGAGCCGGAGGCGGGCATCGACCTGTGGAGCTTCGCAAGGCTCACGGAGACCTTTGAACAGATCCATCAGGAGGGCAAGGCCACCATGATCATCATCTCCCACCAAGAGCGCATCATCCAGCTGGCGGACGAAATTATCGTGGTGTCCGGCGGCGCCATCGCCCACCGGGGCACCACGGAGGAGATCTTCCCCCTGATCCTGGCGGACACCCTGGGCGGCTGCCCGGTACTGGAGAAAAAGGAGGTCAAGCTATGATTACCGACATCGACGCCAAGCTGCTGGAAAAGATCGCCGATCTCACCGGCAAGCCCGTGGGCGCGTTCAATATCCGCAAGGACAGCGGCTGTGAGGCCCGCCAATCCACCGAGCACATCGAGATCACCCCCAAAACCGACGGCAAGCAGGGCATTGACATCCGCGTGAAGCCCGGCACCAAGGGCGAGCAGTGCCACATCCCCGTTATCATCAGCAAGACGGGCCTGTCCGAGCTGGTGTATAACGACTTCTACATCGGGGACGACTGCGACGTGGAGATCGTCGCCGGCTGCGGCATCCACAATTCCGGCTGCAACGAGAGCCGTCACGACGGCGTGCACACCTTCTACATCGGCAAAAACAGCCGGGTTCACTACTCTGAAAAGCACTACGGTGAGGACGCCCCCGGGGAGACCGGCCGCAACGTCATGAATCCCCAGACCATCGTGCACCTGGGGGAGAACTCCACCATGCAGATGGACACCATCCAGATCCGCGGCATCGACTCCACCAAGCGGGACACCCGCTTCTACTGTGAAAAGGGCAGCGAGGTGGTGGTCACCGAGCGCCTGCTGACCCACGGCAGGCAGGAGGCCGAGAGCGACATGCACATCGAGCTCAACGGCGAGGACTCCAAGGGCCGGGTCATTTCCCGGTCTGTTGCCCAGGACGAGAGCAAGCAGGTGTTCCACCCGGTGATGGTGGGCAACAGCCAGTGCTTCGGCCATGTCCAGTGCGACTCCATCATCATGGGCAGCGCTCACATTGAGTCCATCCCGGCCATCACGGCCAACTGCCCTGACGCACAGCTGATCCACGAGGCCGCCATAGGCAAGATCGCTGGAGACCAGCTGCTGAAGCTGGAGACTCTGGGCCTGACCCCGGAGGAGGCGGAGGAGACCATCCTCAAGGGCTTCCTGGCATAAGAAGGATATTTCAGAAGAATAAAAGCGGTGCGCCGGCAATTCCGGAGCGCCGCTTTTTTGCGCGCCTTTCTTGCAGGTGGGGGTGGAAGATGGTATAATTCTGCTGAAAAATCAGAACGGAGGGTTGCGGTATGGAAGCGAGAAGGCTGCTGGATGCGTTGGCGGTGGCGGAGCGGCTGAAGGATACCACCAGACACTGCTACACCAGCAAGGGCCGGCACGAGAGCGTGGCGGAGCACTGCTGGATGGTGACGCTGATGGCGTATTTCCTGCGGGATGAGTTCCCGGAGGCGGACATGGACAAGGTGATGAGAATGTGCCTGATCCACGACCTGGGAGAGGCATTCACCGGGGATATTCCCAGCTTTGATAAGACGGCTGAGAATAAACGAACCGAGGAACAGCTGCTGCGGGAGTGGGTGGACACTCTGCCGGAGAACTATCGGGAGGAGATGACGGCGCTGTACAGCGAGATGGATGCCCGACAGACCCAGGAGGCGAAGATCTACAAGGCCCTGGACAATCTGGAGGCCGTGATCCAGCACAATTTTTCGGAGCTATCTACCTGGATCCCCCGGGAGTATGAGCTGAACATGACCTATGGGGACGACAAGGTGGAGTTCTCGGACTATCTGCGGGGGCTGCGGGAGGAAATTCGGCAGGACACACGGAAGAAGCTGGGCGAAGCGCTATAATATATATATATATATATACGTAGCACCGCTAAATATGGAAGAAATTTGACTATTTACGATTATTGATGGCGCAATTTTTTGTAAAACTGTGGCTTTTACCATTGCCAGAAAGGGAATAAAAGTGTATACTATGTAACATTAAATAATCGTTAAGATGACGCTGATCGGAAGGACACAGCGCCATGGGGGACGAGAGATGAAGAAAAGAATGGTGCACATTAAGCGATTCAACAGGTGGAGTGTTGCGGTCGCTGCGGTGCTGACGGTGGCTCTGGTACTCATCGTGATTCACGGATGCGGGGATCTGCGGGAGCTGGAGCAGGCAACGGAGCAGTATATTTTCTGCGAAAATTCGACAGAGAGTATGCAGAGAGGGTCGGATGCGCTTACAGAGCAGGTGCGGCTCTATGTGGTCACCGGTCAGCAAAAATATATAGACGGCTATTTTGTGGAAGCCAATGTGACCAGACAGCGCGAGACGGCTGTAGAGGAGCTGGAGAAGGCGGTGTCCGACGCGCAGGTGCTGGAAGATCTGCGCCAGGCGTTGCAGGACTCCAAAACGCTGATGGAAACGGAATACTACGCTATGCGTTTGACGGCGGAGGGCTGGAGCGTCCGTGTGGACAGCCTGCCCCAGGAGGTGCAGCAGGTGGAGCTGACGGCAGCCGACGCAGCCCTTTCTCCGGAGGAAAAAATAGAAAAGGCACGGGAGCTGGTGTTTGACGACCAGTATCAGGATGCCAAGAGGCGTATCAGCGCCAATGTTGACCGGACCGCGGCAGATCTTGCGAAGCTGACCAAGGGAAGACAGATGGGGGCATCCGATGTTTTTAAAAGCCTGTACATCGGGCAGATCGGGGGATTGATCCTGCTGCTGGCGTGTATGATCGTTACCAGCGTGGTGACCTATGAGTCCATTGTGAAGCCCATAGTGCTGTTTAACAGGAAGTTGGAACAGGACGAGCCCATGCCGGCAGTGGGCGCGGCGGAGGTGCGGGCTCTGGCAGAGGCCTACAACAAAATGCTGCGAGACAATCAGGAGACACAGATGGCCATTCGGCACCAGGCGGAGCACGACGCTCTGAGTGGCCTGCTGAACAAGGGTGCCTTCGACCAGGCTCTGGACGACCTGAGGTGGAAGGGGACGGCGTTTGCGCTGTTCCTGGGAGATATCGACCGGTTCAAATTCTTCAACGATACCTACGGGCACGCCGTGGGAGATGCGATCATTCGCAGTGTGGCCGGGCACATGAAGACGACGTTCCGGAGCACGGACCGCATTTTCCGGGCGGGCGGCGACGAGTTCGCCGTGATCATGGAGGGTGTGAGCGGGAAGAACCGGCGGATGGCAGAGGAAAGGCTGGCCACGCTGAAAAAGCGCATGCGCACCGCAGAGGATGGGCTGCCCAAGGTGACGATGAGTTTGGGCGTGGTGTTCGCTGACGAGCTGGAGCCGGAGGAGGATATCTTCCGCTGCGCGGATCGGGCGCTGTACTTCGTGAAGGATCATGGCCGGGACGGATACTGCATATACGAAAAAAATATGGCGCAGAGAGTGTCTGCGCCGCAGGAATAAGATGATTTTGCCCTTGAGAAACGGATTGCGAGACCAGTCTTCGGACCGGTCTGGCAATGACAGGTTTTTTGACAGTCTTACGCCGCCCTTTCCGGGCGGCGTATTTGTTATGGGAGGATACCCTCATTGACAGGGGCCGGGAAGACGTGGCATAATCAGCTTACAAAGGGCGGAGGGACGACCATCCGCAGACGGGGGCGGCGGCATGAAGACATACATCGGCATCGATCTGGGCGGCACCAACATAAAAGGCGCACTGGTCACGGAGGAGGGAACCATCCTGCGCCGGAGCAGCCGGCCCACCGGCAGAGAGCAGGGGGCGGAGGCTGTCACAAGAGATATGGCGGAGATGATCCGGCAGCTGGCCCGGGAGCAGGCACCGGAAGGGGTAGGTATTGGCTGCCCCGGCACGGTGGACGACCGGGCGGGCCGGGTGCTCTATGCCTGCAACCTGGGCTGGGAGCGGTATGACCTGCGCGGGGCGCTGCGGGAGCTGACAGGCTATTCGCCGCGGCTGGTGAACGACGCCAACGCCGCCGCTCTGGCAGAGGCGCTGGCAGGGGCCGCTAAGGGCGCGGAGAGCGCCGTTGTGGTGACACTGGGTACCGGTGTGGGCGGCGGCGTGGTGCTGGGCGGCAGACTGCTGACGGGCTATTCCGGCTGCGCCAGTGAGCTGGGGCACATGGTCATAGAAGAGGGCGGGCAGCTGTGCGCCTGCGGGCGGCGTGGCTGCTTTGAGACCTGCGCCTCCGCCACGGCGCTGATCCGCATGACCCGGGAGGCTATGGGGCGCTGCCCGGACAGCGGGCTGCACGCCGTGGCCGCAAAAATGGGCGGCGTGGACGGGCGCACCGCGTTTCTGGCCCGGGAGGCCGGGGATCCGGCGGCGGAGGAAGTGGTGAGTCGGTACATACACTACCTGGCCGTGGGAATCGGCAATATCGTGAACATCTTTTTCCCGGAGGTGGTGGTTCTGGCCGGAGGCATTTCCGGGCAGGGGGAGGGGCTGCTGGCCCCGCTGCGGCAGGAGGTGGCCCGGATGGAGTACGGGGCCGCTTATTCACACAGACACCCGCGGCTGGTGTGCAGCGGCCTGGGGGGCGACGCGGGCATCATCGGCGCGGCTCTGTTTGCAAGAGAGAAATAAAAGCGAAGCACCCGCCTCTACAGGAGGCGGGTGCTTCGTGTCACTGTGCGTCAGATCACATAGTCATAGCCGTCGGGATCGCTGTGCATCAGGTCTGCCAGGGTGAAATCGTCCAGATAGTCGTTGATGACTTTATCCAGGCCGCGCCACAGGGAGAGCGTGCGGCATTCGGCCGCCCGGGGACAGGCCTCGGAGCCCGGCTCCAGACAGGCCACAGGGGCCATGGAATCCTCCGTGATCCGCAGGATGCTCCCTACGGTGTACTGCTCCGGCGCTTTTGTCAGCCGGTAGCCACCCCCCTTTCCCCGCAGCCCGCTCACCAGCTTCGCCTTGACCATCTGCTTGATGATGCTCTCCAGGTATTTTTCGGATATGTCCTGCCGCTGAGCAATGACCTTCAGCGGAATGAAGCCCTCCGCCTGGTGCTCGGCCAGGTCGATCATGACCCGCAGGGCATACCGGCCTTTGGTTGAGATCAGCATGTTTTCGCCCCTCTCCTGAAGTTACCATCGATTGACGGGCGTGTTTGTCCTTGTTAATCGATGACAAACCTATTATATACCAGGGAAATAGGTAAATCAATGAAATATTTTGAACTTCTCCCTTGACAAATGGATGTTGCGGGCCTATAATCCATATAAACCTACAGGAGAGGTTGGTAATATAATGAATCCATACAATGTCTTTCGATGTTGCCGCTGCCGATAAGCAGACGTGCAGACCCCGGAATTATCCAATAGAAATTATTATCGCTGAGGAGGAATTTATTATGAGTAAGATCTATACATCCGCTGACCAGCTGGTGGGCAAGACCCCGCTGCTGGAGCTGGTTCACATTGAGCAGGCCGAGGGCCTGGAGGCTAAGGTTCTGGGCAAGCTGGAGTATTTTAACCCCGCCGGCAGCGTGAAGGACCGCATCGCCAAGGCCATGATCGACGACGCGGAGCAGAAGGGCCTGCTGAAGCCCGGCTCTGTGATTATTGAGCCCACCTCCGGCAACACCGGCATCGGCTTGGCCTCCGTGGCCGCCGCCCGGGGCTACCGCATCATCATCGTCATGCCGGAGACCATGAGCGTGGAGCGCCGCCAGCTGATGAAGGCCTACGGCGCGGAGCTGGTACTCACCGAGGGCGCCAAGGGCATGAAGGGCGCTATCGCCAAGGCCGACGAGCTGGCAAAGGAGATCCCGGACAGCTTTATCCCCGGGCAGTTCGTGAATCCCGCCAACCCCGCCGTACACAAGACCACCACCGGTCCCGAGATCTGGGAGGATACCGACGGCAAGGTGGACATCTTTGTGGCCGGCGTTGGCACCGGCGGCACCGTCACCGGCACCGGCGAATACCTGAAGAGCCAGAACCCCCATGTGCAGGTGGTGGCTGTGGAGCCCGCCTCCTCCCCTGTGCTGAGCAAGGGTGTGGCCGGCAGCCACAAGATCCAGGGCATCGGCGCCGGATTTGTTCCCGACGTGCTGGACGCCAAGGTCTATGACGAGATCATCACCGTGGAAAACGAGGACGCCTTTGCCACCGGAAAGCTCATCGGCAAGAAGGAGGGCGTGCTGGTGGGCATTTCCTCCGGGGCCGCCGTGTGGGCCGCCATCCAGCTGGCCAAGCGGCCGGAGAACAAGGGCAAGACCATTGTGGCTCTGCTGCCGGATACGGGAGACCGTTACCTCTCCACGCCGCTGTTCGCGGACTAAACGGAAACAGATCGAAATACCAAGGGAGGCTGCCTTTCGTGGCAGTCTCCCTTTTATGATGCCTGCATGGGGACAGGCGGTTTGTTTTTTTGGTTCAGCCGTTCTCCATTGGCCCTGCGCCGCTTCCGCTCCGCCAGCCGGAGTGCCTGTTTTCTTCCGGTTCCAAAGGGTGATGATCCTGCGCTTTGTGCCGAAGGCAACGATATACAGCGAAATATACAGCCTGATAATCTTCTGCTCCATCACCCGCAAAAGCCTCTGGCACATCCAGACGCTGAATGAATTCAGCAGAAAGATGAGACGGAAGTAGTCTTAGTGATTTCTCGCAATCTGGGGATATTTGCAAAGTTCGCTGTATTTTTTGTGATTGCCCACAGGTTTTGCTGCCCGTGCACACTCCTGTATATCGCAAGGAAAGGAATGTATGCAAGGGAAACCTTAGTCGGGTTTCCCTTGCATATTAAATCGCCCGCCCGCAGGCGACCACTTTTGCGGAGTAAAAGTGCTGCTCCAAAAAGAAAGACACCCGTAGGGGTGTCTTTCTTTTTGGAGCAGGGTACGGGAATCGAACCCGCCTCCTCGGCTTGGGAAGCCGATGTACTACCGATGTACTAACCCTGCATCGCGATTGCTATTATAGCAGAGTTTTTCGTTCAATGCAACCGAAAAATAGCGCCGGGCATGATTTTTCTTTTCCGCGCATAGAATACCCCAGCTTATTTGGGGAGGACGAACTATGAAAAAGAGGATTCCCGCACTGCTTTTGGCCCTGCTGCTGTGCTTTCCGCTGCCGGTGTGGGCGGCGGAGCTTCCGGTGCAGGCCAAGGCCACGCTGCTCATGGAGAAGGAGACGGGCCAGGTGCTTTTCGCCCAGAACGAGCGGGAGAAGCTGGAGCCTGCCAGCGTCACCAAGGTCATGACGCTCCTTCTGGTGATGGAGGCCATCGCCCGGGGCGAGCTGCACTATGAGGATGTGGTCACCGTCAGCGCCAATGCCGCCTCCATGGGCGGCAGCCAGGTGTACCTGTCCGAAGGGGAGCAGATCACCGTGGAGGAGCTTTTGAAGGCCGTGTGCGTCTCCAGCGGCAACGATGCCGCCGTAGCCCTGGCGGAGCAGGTGTCCGGGGTGACGGAGCTGTTTGTGCAGCAGATGAATAACCGCGCCCTGGAGCTGGGCATGACCGATACCCACTTTGCCAATCCCACGGGTCTGCCGGCGGAGGGCCACGTCACCAGTGCCCGGGACATCGCCCTCATGAGCCGGGAGCTGATCGGAAAGCACACGGATATCCGCCGCTTCACCACCATCTGGATGGACACCATCCGCGGCGGCCAGTTCGGTCTGTCCAATACCAACAAGCTCATCCGCTTCTATGACGGGGCCACGGGCCTGAAGACCGGCTCCACCGATGCCGCCGGCTACTGCATCTCCGCCACGGCGGAGCGGGACGGCATGGAGCTCATCGCCGTGGTGTTGGGGGGCGAGACCAGTCAGCAGCGCTTTGAGGATGCCAAGACCCTGCTCAATTACGGCTTCTCCGCCTACGCCCTCGCAGATGTCACCCCGGCGGAAGCGCCCCTTGTCCCCATCCGGCTGGGCCGCTCGCCCACCGTGGCGGCGGAGCTGCCCCAGAGCAAGCTCCTGGTGTCCAAAGGCCAGGCCGGCAGCCTCACCCAGGCGGTCACGCTCCGGGAGGATCTGTCCGCCCCCATTGCCAAGGGTTCCCCCGTGGGCACGCTCACGGTCAAAAGCGGCGATACCGTTCTGGCGGAGCTGCCCCTGACCTCCGCTGCGGATGTAGAGCGCATGAGCTGGTCAGATCTCTTCCTCCGATTGCTGCAGGGCGCTGTTTTCGGCTGATATCGTCGGTTTTCTCTTGTCTTTTTCCTGCCGCGGATGTAAGATAGGGGCAAATCAAAAGAGGAGGTCTTTCATATGATCGGTGTAGATCTTTCCCATATGCGGCAGTTCATCCCCCTGCCCTATGAAGCGGCCCTGACGCCCCGTTTGCACCTGGCCCATGACCGGCTGCGCAGCGGAACCGGTGCCGGTGGAGAGTTCACCGGCTGGGTGCGCCTGCCGGAGACCTATGACCGTGCGGAGTTCCGGCGCATTCAGGCGGCAGCGCAGAAAATACAGGGTGACTCCCAGGCCCTGGTGGTAGTAGGCATCGGCGGCTCTTACTTAGGGGCCCGGGGCGTCATCGAGTGCCTCCGCTCCCCCAATTATAACCTGAAGAAGAAATCCACCCCTGACATCTACTTCGTCGGCAACGGGCTGGACAGCGACCAGCTCTCGGAGGTAATAGAGCTGCTGGAGGGCGTGGATTTCTCCGTGAACGTCATCTCCAAGTCCGGCACCACCACGGAGCCGGCAGTGGCCTTCCGCTTCCTGCGCAGGCTGCTGGAGGAGAAATATGGCCGTGAAGAGGCCGCCCGCCGGATCTATGCCACCACCGACCGGCAAAAGGGCGCCCTGAAAACCCTTGCCGCGGCCGAGGGCTATGAGAGCTTCGTGGTGCCCGATGACATCGGCGGGCGCTACAGTGTCCTCACGGCGGTAGGCCTGCTGCCCATAGCCGTGGCGGGCATTGACATCGAGCAGCTCATGGCCGGTGCCGCGTCCATGATGACCGTCTGTGCCCAGGCGGACATGGAGAAAAACCCCGCTTGGCAGTATGCCGGCGCCCGGTACGAGCTGCAGCACCAGCATAAGGAGATCGAGGTCCTGGCCTGCTTTGACCCCTTCTTCCGCTTCATGGCCGAGTGGTGGAAGCAGCTGTACGGCGAGTCCGAGGGCAAGGAGGGCAAGGGCCTGTTCCCGGCCAGCGTGGAGTATACCGCCGACCTGCACTCCCTGGGTCAGTATCTCCAGGAGGGCCGCCGCAGCCTTTTTGAGACGGTGGTGCGCTTTGCTCCCCCCGCCCATGAGCTGACGGTCCCCTATGATGCGGAAAACGGCGACGGGCTGAACTTCCTGGCCGGCCGTACCATGAGCGATCTGAAGCAGCAGGCCATGGACGGCACCCTCCTGGCCCATGTAGAGGGCGGCGTTCCCAACATCCGCATCTGCTGCGGCGCGCGCAATGCCTTCACTCTGGGCGAGCTGATCTATTTCTTCTGCTACGCCTGCGGCCTGTCGGGCTACCTGCTGGATGTGAATCCCTTTGACCAGCCCGGTGTAGAGGCGTATAAGAAGAACATGTTCGCCCTTCTGGGCAAACCCGGCTATGAGGAGCTGGGGGCCGCTCTGCGGAAAAAGCTTCCGCGCCAATCGTAAAGAATTGATGAATTTTGCTTTCTCCATTGCCAAGTGCGGAGAAGTATGGTATATTGAGAGCAATACAACCGTAAATAGACAAAGGAGTGATTTCTTATGGTTAGACTGATCATGGGGGCAAACGGTGCCGGCAAGACGAAGCAGCTCATTGACCTCATTCACAGCGCCGTGGAGTCTGAGAACGGCAGCGTGGTCTGCATCGAGCCGGGTGCGGACATGACCTTTGACATTAAGTCCAGCGTTCGCCTGGTCAATGCCAAGGAGTACAGCCTGAATTCTTTCGAGTGCCTGCGCGGCTTCATCAGCGGCCTGTATGCCGGCAATTACGATATTTCCCATGTATTTGTGGACAACATGGCCAAGATCGCCGGCAGCAGTGACCTGGCCCAGGTGGAGAACTTCCTCCACTGGCTGGACCGTTTCAGCGAAGAAAACAGCGTCAAGTTCACCGTCACCCTGAGCATGGACGAGGCCATGGCCACCGAGGGCATGCGCAGCTATCTGTAATCCCGCAGCCCCCCGCGTAAAAATCAAAGGCATCGCAGAAAATTCTGCGATGCCTTTCTTTTTTCTCTTTTAGACCTTTCAGACTCTGTACACCAGCGCATCGAAATCCCGCACGATCTCATCCCGCCTGGTGTCCTGCACATACACATGGTTCGTCTCGTCAAAGGCCAGACGCATGGCAAAGTCCTTGGCCTCGTCGATGCTGTCCGTTTCAAAGAACACTTTGTACTCCTCCGGAGACTGGTTGGTCTTCTTCTGCATGATCTGAAAACGCATAAAATCCTCCTGTAAAAATAGGGGTGTATTTTTTAGTATACCCCAATAACCGGCAAAAAACAAGCCGCCTCTTCACCAAATTTTCCGCCGTTTTTTCTCCCGAAATTTGGTCCCGAAAATCGAAAAAAATTCTTTCCTCCTGCGCCTGTGGGATGTATAATTGCACTGTTATTTTTTTAAAAAGGAATTTTGAGAGGGGTGCTGCACATGAAGATCGGATTCGATAACGACAAGTATTTGGCCCTGCAGGCCGAGCACATCAAGGAGCGCCGCAGCCAGTTCGGTGACAAGCTGTATCTGGAGTTCGGCGGCAAGCTGTTTGACGACTACCATGCCTCCCGGGTGCTGCCCGGCTTCCGGCCCGACAGCAAGATCCGCATGCTGGCCACCATGAAGGATGAGGTGGAGATCGTCATCGCCATCTGCGCCGGTGACATTGAAAAGAGCAAAATACGCGGCGACCTGGGCATCAGCTACGATGACGACGTGCTGCGCCTGACGGATGTTTTCCGGGGCCTGGGCTTTTATGTGGGCTCCGTAGTCATTACCCAGTACGCCGGCCAGCCCGCCGCCGATGCCTTCATCAAGCGCCTGACCACTCTGGGCGTGAAGAGCTATAAGCACTATCCCATCGCCGGCTACCCCTCAGACGTGGCCCACATCGTCTCCGACGACGGCCTGGGCAAGAACGATTACATCGAGACCAGCCGCTCCATCGTGGTGGTCACGGCCCCCGGCCCCGGCAGCGGCAAAATGGCCACCTGCCTCAGCCAGCTCTATCATGAGAACAAGCGGGGCATCCGGGCGGGCTACGCCAAGTATGAGACCTTCCCCATCTGGAACCTGCCCCTGAAGCACCCGGTGAACCTGGCCTACGAGGCCGCCACCGCTGACCTCAACGATGTG
>URSX01000044.1 GCA_900550615.1 uncultured Eubacteriales bacterium | reverse complement strand
ACAATAATTCCTCTCTTCTCTCGTGTAAAACAGCGAACCGCGCAAAGGGGCGCTGCCCTTCCGGCAGCGCCCCTTTGTGTACTCACATTTGTGTACTCACAGCCGCTTTTCCAAATTCGCCCGGATGGCGGCAATAAACTCCTCACTGGTGACGGCGTGGGCAGGCGCACCCTCGTCCACCAGGCCCACCAGATCCTTGGTCATGGTGCCCTGGTTCAGGGTGTCAAAGCAGGCCCCTTCCAGCTGCTCCGCGAAATTCTCCAGGTCTTTGAGCCCGTCCAGCTGGCCGCGTTTGCGCAGAGCGCCGCTCCAGGCAAAGATGGTAGCCATGGGGTTGGTGGAGGTGGCCTCCCCCTGCAGGTGCTTGTAGTAGTGCTTGGTGACGGTGCCGTGGGCGGCCTCGTACTCCGTGGTGCCGTCCGGGGCCACCAGCACGGAGGTCATCATGGCGAGGCTCCCGAAGGCAGTGGACACCATATCGCTCATCACGTCCCCGTCATAGTTCTTGCAGGCCCAGATGAACCCGCCCTCGGAGCGGATGACCCGGGCCACTGCGTCGTCGATGAGGGTGTAGAAATAGGTGATGCCCAGCTTCTCAAACTCCGCCTTGTAACTCTCAAACTCCTCCTCAAACACCTTCTTGAATTCGCCGTCATAGACCTTGGCGATGGTGTCCTTGGTGGAAAACCACAGATCCTGCTTCGTGTCGATGGCGTACTGAAAGCAGGCCCGGGCAAAGGAGCGGATGCTCTTTTCCTTGTTGTGCTGGCCCTGCCACACGGCGGGCCCGTCCACCTGCTGCACGGTGATGGTCTGCTCCGCACCGCTCCGGCCCTTGAAGGTCATGGTGCAGACGCCGGGCTCGGTGGTGTACAGATCCACGCTCTTATACACATCGCCGTAGGCGTGGCGGGCGATGGTGATGGGCTTTTTCCAGTTCTTCACCACCGGATGGATGGAGTCGATGAGGATGGGGGCCCGGAACACCGTGCCGTCCAGGATGGAGCGGATGGTGCCGTTGGGGCTTTTCCACATCTGGGTCAGCTGGGG
Organism: uncultured Eubacteriales bacterium; assembly: GCA_900550615.1. GTDB lineage: Bacteria > Bacillota > Clostridia > Oscillospirales > Oscillospiraceae > Vescimonas. Next base: position 12,311 of record URSX01000044.1, on the reverse strand, counting down.
GTACTCCTCCATGCGCTGCTTATTGGGCGTGATGGTGGCGCACTTTACAGCCACTCCCAGGCGGCGGGTGGCATTGGCCGCCTCCACCGTCACCTGATCCTCCGTCTCGTTCCGATGCAGCAGGCCCAGGTCATAATATTCGGTCTTTAAGTCCACAAAGGGCAGGATCAGCTGCTCTTTGATCATCCCCCACAGGATGCGGGTCATCTCGTCGCCGTCCATCTCCACCAGGGGGGTGGTCATTTTGATTTTTTCCATGGTCTCACTCCTTGTTCCGGGCGGCGTAGTAGTTCATCAGGCAGCCGCGCAGCAAAATTTCCTTCTCGTCCGCCGTCAGGCCCTTCACATGCAGCAACAGATCGTGCACGCTGCCGTCCTTGCAGATGACCTGGGCGGGGATGTCCTCCCGGCCCTGCTCCACCGCCTGACGGATGCCGGGGACGAACACGCAGTCGCCGCTTTCATAGTCGAAGGGCGTGCCCTCGTCTATGGTAAAGGGCAGGATGCCCCAGTTGATGCAGTTGCTGCGGTAGCGCTTGGTGGCGAACTGGTAGCAGATGTTGGCGAAGCCCCCCAGCACCTTCTGGCAGGAGGCGGCCTGCTCCCGGGCAGAGCCGTCTCCGGGCTTGTTGGCAAATACGGCGGAGCCGAACTGGGTGCTCTGGGCCAATTCATCCGCATTGCCCACCCGGGCGAGAATCTGGCGCAGATGGACGCTCAGATCGCCCTCCCGCCGGGCCTTTTCCTGCTCCGCCACGGCCTTGGAGCGGCCCACATACTCCGGCACCCGGCGGCTGAGGGTAAACTCGGCCAGGCGCAGGGGATTGCTGCGGTAGGAGGAGGTCTCCCCGGAGGGGATCAGCTCGTCTGTGGTGGTCACCGGGTCGTGGATCACCGCCGCCAGCTCCACCAGGAGATTCTCGCTCAGCTGGTACATTTTGGGCCAGTCGGTGATGTTGGGGCCCATTTGCAGCTGCAGGTCGGGATCTGCCTTGCCGAAGCCGTAGTACACCCGGTTTTTATACACGGTATCATCAAAGTGATACTCGTGGTGCACCGGGGCGTAGTCCACCTCCGTGGCCGGGGTGATGCGGCCGCCGTTTGCCGCGGTGGCGGCAATGGACCGGGCATCCATCAGGCACACGCCTGCAAACTGGCCCTCCCCGGGCTTGCTGCCCTCCCGGTTGGGGAAGTTGCGGGTGGTGTGGCGCAGGGACAGGCCGTTGTTGGCGGGCACATCCCCCGCGCCGAAGCAGGGGCCGCAGAAGCTGGGCTTGATGATGGCCCCGGACTCCAGCAGGTCTGCCGTGGCGCCGATCTTCATCAGCTCCAGGGAGACCGGCACCGACGTGGGGTACACATCGAAGCTGAAGGCCCCGGAGCCGGTGAATTTGCCCCGGAGGATGTCGGCGGCTTCGGTGATGTTGTCAAACAGGCCGCCGGCGCACCCGGCGATGACGCCCTGGTCGGCCCAGACGCCGCCGTCGTGAATTTTATCCGTCAGATGGGGATCTGCCTTGGGGAAGCGCCGCCGGGCGTCTTCCTCCACGCCACGGAGAATTTCCTCGGCGTTGGCCAGGAATTCCTTGATGGTGTAGGCATTGGAGGGGTGGAAGGGCAGGGCGATCATGGGCTCCACCTTATCCAGCTCAATGGTGATGTACCTGTCATACCAGGCCACATCCCCCGGGTGCAGGGGCTTATAGTCCTCGGGGCGGCCATGGGTCTTAAAGAAGCCCTCCGTCACCTCATCCGTCTCCCAGATGGAGGAGAGGCAGGTGGTCTCGGTGGTCATCACGTCGATGCCGTTGCGGTAGTCAATGGGCAGATCATGGATGCCGGGGCCGCAGAACTCCAGCACACAGTTATTTACAAAGCCCGTCTCAAAGGTGGCCTTCACCAGGGCGATGGCCACATCGTGGGGGCCTACACCCTTTTGGGGCTTGCCGGTGAGGTACACCAGCACCACCTTGGGCATGGGCACATCCCAGGTGTTTTTCAGCAGCTGCTTGGCAAGCTCCGGGCCACCCTCGCCCACGGCCATGGTGCCCAGAGCCCCGTAGCGGGTGTGGGAGTCGGAGCCCAGGATCATCCTGCCGCACCCGGCCAGCTCCTCCCGGGCGTAGGAGTGGATGACGCTCTGGTTGGCGGGCACATAGATGCCGCCATACTTTTTGGCGGCGGACAGGCCGAACATATGGTCGTCCTCGTTGATGGTGCCGCCCACGGCGCACAGGCTGTTGTGGCAGTTGGTCAGGGCGTAGGGAATGGGAAATTCCTTCATCCCCGAGGCCCTGGCCTGCTGGATGATGCCCACATAGGTGATGTCGTGGGACACCATGGCATCAAAGCGCACCTGCAGCCGCTCTGCATCGCCGCTTACATTGTGGGCCTGCAGGATCTGCCAGGCCATGGTGTTCTCCCGGGCCCGGGCGGCGGACACGGGGGCTGTTTCCGTCAGTTGGCCGTTTTCCAGGAAAACGCCCTTGTCAAAACACTGGATCATATGGTCTCCTCCTCGCCAGTTTATGAAAATCAATCAGAGGGATTATAGCACAGTTCCTTCCGTTTGTGAATCCCATTTTCCCTCATTCCTCCACGGGTATGGCCACCTGCGTGATAAATTTATTCGCATCCGAGTGGTGGGCCGGGCCCTCCAGATAGATATGGCGGCAGGTCCCCTTAGGCCGCAGCCCGTGCTGCCGGGCATAGTCCAGCAGCTTTTCCCGTATTCGGGGGATATCGGTGTAATCCCCATGGAAAAACACGCTCACCGCCCGTTCCTTTTCCCACTGCTCCACGCCGTCTCCGCGGCTGTCCTGGGGCACCGCCACACAGAAGCGGGTGTCATCGGTGTCCTCCAGGGGGTAGGCCAGCAGGAACATCCGCTTGGAGCTGTCGCTTCCATACAGGCGCATAGCCTCCGGGATCACCTGCCGGAAAATTTCCATTCGATGGGCCACCGTAGGGGTGCTGCAGCGGCGGATATACAGCGTCTGGGCCGGGATCTCCCGCACCTCAATGACATCCTCCTCATTTTCGCTGACCCGCAGGCGGAGCTTTTCGATGCACAGGTCCAGCTCGTCCCGCATATTCTCCAGCCGCCTGATAAATTCCCGCAGGTCGGCCTTGTCCTCAAAGTAGAGCTTTATTTCGTCCAGGGAGATGCCCAGGGACTGCAGGCGGCGGATGGCCCGGATACGGGTCACGGTGTCGGTGGTATAGTAGCGGTTGCCGCCCTTGCCCTCCTTCACATCGGGGCGCACCAGCCCCTTGTCCTCGTAGTTGAGCAGGATGCGGCGGGTGATGTGCAGGGATTTGGCCACCTCGCCTATCGACAGTAAATGCGGATTGTTGTTTCTCATGGATTCTCCGTTCGCTTTCAATAATTTTACAGCTTTTTTCAAAAAAAGGCTTGCATCGTACACCGGTGTACGGACTATACTCCATTATAAATGAAATGTCAAAATTTGCAAGAAAATAAATTGAGTGAAACCCATCCCAAGGAGGAAGAAAGATGAAAAAACGCATAGGAAGCCTGCTCATGGCGCTGATTCTGGCCCTCAGCCTGGTCCCGGCCACCGTGTGGGCAGCGGACGCCGCGACGGAAGTCAGCACCTTCGAGGGACTGAAACAAGCAGTCACCGACAAGGCCACCGACATCGTCGTGACGCAGGACATTGAGCTGACGGAAAGACTGACCATCAGCGGCACAGTCACCATCCGCAGTCAGGAGGACAGCGTCTTCACCCTGAAGCGCTCCGAGTCATTTACGCCCGCATCTGACAATACGGATTACAGATTTAAATTGGACTACGGCGCCGATCTGACCTTCCGGAACATTATTCTGGACGGCAACAAAGAGGCCGGACAGGCAAAAAACGGATTTTTCCGCGTGAACGACACGAAGGCCAAGCTGACCCTGGGCCAGGGTGCCACCATCCAAAACTGTTCTGCCATCAACGGCGGCAGTGCCATCAGCTTGGTACTGGGCAGTGTGGTCATGGAGGAGGGCAGCGCTATTAAAGACTGCACGAACGCCTCCAAGGGTGGTGCTATTTATATCTACCGCGAGCCTTATTGGTCCGGGGACAAGGATGCCGCCACCCTCACCATGAAGGGCGCCACCATCTCCGGCTGCTCTGTCGCTGACACCTACGGCCGCGCTACGGGCGGTGCTATCTACGCCTATGGCCGGGTGACCATGGACATTCAGGACAGCACCATCGAGAACAACACCGCCACCGACAACGGCGGCGCCATCTATAGCGAGACCAGCAAAAACTCCGGCGATATTCTCCTGAACCTCAGCGGCACCACCATCACCGGCAACACCTCCCAGAAGCTGGGCGGCGGTGTGTACTTTGCCGGCACCACCTTCACCGTCAGCGGTGTCACCAACATCACCGGCAACACCGGCAAGGGAAGCAACAACAATGTGTACCTGGCCGCCGGTAAGACCGTCAGCGGCTCCGGCCTGGAAGCGGGCAGCAAGGTCGGCATTTCCGGCGCGAACATCCCCTCCACTCTGGTCACCGGCTATGCCAACGACAGCGAAACCGGCTATTTCACCGCCGACCGCACCGACACCAAGCTCAAGGCCACCGCTACCGGCGGTCTTGAGCTGGTGGGCAAGGCGGACCACACCCACTGCATCTGCGGCCGCACCGACTGCCAAGAGACCGGCACCGGCCATCAGAAGATCACCTGCAAGGGCGTCAGCAGCCTGGACATGGTGAAGACAAAGGGCAGCTACTACCTGCTGAACGATGTGACCCTCACCAAGACCTGGAAGGCTCCCTCCGGGATCACGCTGTGCCTCAACGGATTCTCCATCCAGGGCGCGGCACATACGGCGGCCCTCACTTTGAGCACATACGGCTCTATTTTTAACCTCACCGACTGCGGCAGTACCGGCAAGGTCACCAGTACCCCCTATGGCAGTGAGGGAAACCGTAACGACTCCAGCGGCGTTGTCGTTGCGAAGGATGTTACCTTCAACCTCTATAACGGCAGCATCTGCGACCTGAGCTTGGACGCGTATCAGAACGATCTCCTGGCAGGCGCTGTGGAGGTCAACGGTACATTCAATATGTATAGCGGCTCCATCAAGGATAACCAGGGCGATGCACTGCAGCCCTCCAGCACCAAGCCCTACACCGGCGGCGTGCTGGTAAACTCCACCGGTGTCTTTAACCTCTATGGCGGTGAGATCTCCGGCAACTACTCCAGCAATAAAGAAGCGACCTGGCCTGTTGCCTACAATGGCGGCGCCGTGAATGTGAGGGGCGGTCAGTTCAATATGTCCGGCGGCGTTATCAAGAACAATACCGCCGGTACGAGCAAGGCTGCCAGCGACGGCGGCGGCGTATATGTCACCACCAGCAATAATAAGAAGGGCACCTTTACCATGACTGGCGGCGAGATCTCCGGCAACACCGCCACCCGCAACGGCGGTGGCGTGGCCGTGGTCAACGGCACCTTCAAAATGTCCGGCGATGCCAAAATCATTGGTAACTCCGCTCAGATTGACTGGCAGGATTACGAGCACAAGGGCGGCGGCGTGTTTGTGGGCGCTGGCAGCACCTTCACCATGAGCGAAAATGCCAGCATAAGCGGCAACCTGGTCCGCAGCGGCTATACCAGCAGCAATGCCCAGGGCGCAGGCGTGTATGTGAGTGAGGGCGGCACCTTCACCATGAACGACAACGCCTCCATCAAGTCCAACACCATGACCACCCAGTATCGGAGCACGGTGGCCACCCTCTACGGCGGCGGCGTGTTCGTAGGCGGTACCCTGAACCTCAGCGGCGGCGCCATCGAGGATAACAGCGCCTACTACGAGGCCGGCGGCATCTATGTGGACACCAAGGGCACCGTGAACCTGGGCACCGGCAAGATCACCGTCCAGGATAACAAGTCCGAAAATACCATTTTCAGCAACCTCTATCTCCCCGGTGAGAAGACGCTCACGGCGGTGGCCGCCCCAGCGGTGGACAGCAACATCGTTCTGTCCCTGCCCCTGGCGCGCATTCAGCATACAGAAGGATCTGTGGTCATCACCAACACCGGCAAGGATATTCTGGACGGCGACAGCCGCTTCTCTTTCGAGGTGGAGAAGATGACCCTGGTCCGTGACGGCGACGGTGACGATGTGCTGGCTAAGCTGCCTGCCCATACCCACGCCGACGGCACCACCTATACCCCCGTCTATAAGCTCAGCGATATTCCCAGCAATGCCACCGGCAATTATTACCTGGTGCAGAATTCCAAGATGTCCGGCGCTGTGACCGTGGGCGCGAATAACACCGTAAATGTCTGCCTCAACGGCCACAAGAGTGAGCCTATCTACTTCAAAAACAGCGGCACCCTGAACATCACCGACTGCAAGCATGGCACCGCATCCCCCGGCTACATCACCGGCTATTCCTACAACTCCGGCGGCACCTACAACATCGAGAATGCCTCCGGCAGTACTCTCAACCTGACCAATGTGACCGTGAAGGGGAAAACCGGCAGCACCTTTATCTCGGCTACAGGCGCCACCGTCAACATCAGCGGCTGCGAATACTACGATAGCGAGAGCGGCTTCCTGGTGGCCTCCACCGGCAGCAAGGTCACGGTAACGGACAGCACCTTTAAGAATAACACCATGCGCGCCCCCACCCTCTGGTTCACGGACCAGGGCGCAACCACGGGCAGCTTCACGGTGAAGAAATGCACCTTCACGGGCAATGCCAATACCTACAGCAATGTAAACTACGAAAACAGCCGGGGCTGCGCCATCAACAGCGGCTGCCCGGGCACCACCCTCATTGAAAACTGCACCATCACCGGCAACCTCTCTCACGGCGACGGCGGCGGTATCTACCTCTACGGCAAGGGCACGGCCACCATTAAAAACACCACCGTTGAGGATAACGAATCCCAGTGGCACGGCGGCGGCATCGCTGTAGACAGCGCCAACGCCCCCGTTTTCACCGGCACGGTCGTGGTGAAGAACAACAAGTCCCGGATTTCCTATAATGCCTACTATCAGGACATGACGACCGTTGTCACCTGCAATGTTATGATAGGCTCCATAGGCTCCCGCTGCACCATCACCACGGACAGCGGCTTCAATGCCGGCGCCAGCAAAATCGGCCTCAGCGCCTGGGATATTCCCTCCCTGGTGGTTTCGGGCAACACCAGCACCAAGGGCTTTTTCGCGGACGACAGCAGCTTTGTCCTGCGGCCTACCACCAGCACCTCCGGCCCCCTGCTGACCTCGGGCAATACCGGCCTGGAGCTGTGGCACAACGGTAAGGGCCACACCCACTGCGTCTGCGGCACCGGGGAAAACACCGCCGACAGCACCCACACCCACGAAGAGCTTAACTGGATCGGCGTTACCGAGCTGAAGGACCTGCCTGCGGGCAACTATTACCTGCTGCGGGGATATTCCGAAGCCTGGGCCCCCACCAAGGACATCAACCTCTGCCTCAATGGCCTGGGCATCAGCAGCACTGCCGGGAAAAACGCGATCATCGATGTGGATGACAGCAATAAGGTCGCCGTTACGGACTGCAACGAGAGCAAGCCCGGCAGGATCAGCGGCAGCGGCTGGTACGCCCGGGATGTGTATGTGACCTCCGGCTCCACCTTCACCCTGTGGAACGGCAAGCTCACCGGCTATGATTATCAAAATGACAGTAGCTACACTATTCTTAATGGCGGCGGCGTGTGGATGAAGGGCGGCAAGTTCGTCATGAACGGCGGCTCCATCAGTGCCCGCTCCACAAACGGCCACGGCGGCGTGGTGTATATGTATAGCGGCACCTTCATCATGAACGCCGGTTCCCTCAGCGGCAAGGCCCTCAAAGGCAGCGGCGGCGCCGTGTATGTCGAGCATGGCATCTTCACCATGAATGGCGGCACCATTTCCAAGAGTTCGGCTGTCGACGGCGGTGCCGTGTACGCCAAAGGGAGCACTGTCGCCATCAACGGCGGCACCATCAACGGCAACACCGCCACGGCGGACGGCGGCGGCATTCACGCGGATAAGTCTACCCTCACCATTGGCAAAGCCAACATCACCGGCAACACCGCTTCTCATGGCGGCGGCGGCATCTACGCATACGAATGCGCCCTCACCATTGACGGCGCCACCATCACCGGCAATAACGGCGGGGAGAGCCTGGGCGGCGGCATATATATTTCCGGAACCAAGGGCAATGGAACCGCAAATGACCCCTATATCCCTGCGGTCATCCAGAATGCCACCATTCAAAATAACACCGCTAAATGCGGCGGCGGCATCAGCACATCCGGCCCCGTGAAGATCAGCGACACCACCATCACCGGCAATACGGCCACCAAGCTCGAAAAATGGGGCGGCGGCGGTGTGAATGCCCGTATCATTCCCAAAAGCAGCTACGGCAACGGCTGGGTCTTTGAGCTGTCCGGCAAGATGAATATTACCGGCAACTACGCCGAGAAAGAGGCCAACAACCTCTATTTCCATGAAGTGGATGCTGGAACAATGCTCCCCGCTGTCACCGGCCTCACCGCAGGCTCCACCATCGGAGTCACCACCGCGATGGATTCTCTCCAGGCCGACAATACCATCGTCCCCGTCTATATCACCAGTGACAAGGGTGAAACCGGGTACTTCACCAGCGATAAAGGCTACATCGTGCGGCTGGATGCCACGCAGAACCAGCTCTATGTCATCGCTGAGTCCTATTCCGTATCCGTCACCCTGGGCGAGAACATGGAGAGCACCGGCACGCTGACGCAGGATCTCTTGAAGGGCGCAGCCATGACCGATGTGGTCATCACCGCCAAGGACGGCTACTACTTCCCCGAGAACTACGGCTTCACTCAGGATGGCATCACTGTCCGGCGCGATGGTCCCACCCAGATCACCGTCACCGGCACCCCCACCGCCGACGCAAGCCTGGTTCTGCTCTCTGCCACCGCCAAGGCCACTCCCGCCGCCCCCACCGGGCTCACCGGCGTGGCCCCCACCGATTGGGACGCTGCGGACGGCAAGATCAGCGGCACCAAGTCCACCATGGAGTGGTCTGCCGACGGCAAAACCTGGACCGGTTGTACCGATACCCCCACCACCGTGGGCATCAGCGGCACCTACTATGTGCGCATCAAGGCCACGGATATCTCTTACGCCTCCGCTGCCGCCGAGGTGATCGTACCCAAGTACTTAAAGTCCGTTGACTTCCCCCGTCCCGCAATGACCATCTTCTTCTATGACGGCACCGAGCACACCCTCTTTGTCCCCGGCAAGGGCTACACCGTCAGCGGCGTTATCAAAGCCACCGATGCCGGAGCCTACAAAGCGACTGTGACGCTGGATCAGGACAAGTACCAGTGGAGTGTCGCCCCCGAGAGCGACACCATCACCTGGCTCATCGGCAGGAAAACGGCCCTGGCCCAGGACTTCACCTTCACCGCCCCTGATAATCTGATCTGGGACGGCACAGCCAAAACCGCGGCCATCACCGTGAACACCTCCTACACCCTGGGCGGCTGCAACACCTCCCTGGTGTATAAGCAGGGTGGCAATGTGGTGGCAAGCCCCACCGATCCCGGCATCTACCAGGTGTATCTGGTCATCACCGGTGAGGGGAACTTCACCCCCACCGGGCCTGACGGCTTCACGGCGGATACCTGGACCTTCACCATCCAGCATCCCGCCCAGCACATCTGGGGCGATTGGCAGCATAACGACACCCAGCACTACCGCACCTGCACCGTGCCCGGCTGCACCGCCGAGGAGCGAGCCGACCACGAAACCAATACCCCCGCCACCTGCACAGCCAAGGCTGTGTGCGCCGTCTGCGGGAACCCGTATGGCAAGGTGGACACCCACAACCACCCCGCAGATAAGGTCAGCACCATCGCTTATCTGGCGCCCACCTGCGGCAGCAAGGGCCACGAGACCTATAAGCATTGCGCAGGCTGCGGAAAATATTTCCAGGACGGTGACGCAAACCTCTATAGCAATGTCGGCCGCTTCGACATCGCGCCCCTGTCCCATAAGAACGCCGTCAAGACCGATGCTGTGGCAGTCACCTGCACCGTGGGCGGCAATCAGGCCTATTGGCACTGCGATGACTGCGGCAGCTACTTTGCCGATAAGGACGGCAAGCTGGATGCTTCCACCGCCTACGACAGCAACGATACTTTCCAGCTGTCCGCCCTGGGCCATGACTACCAGGGCCAGCCCTACCAGAGCGATAGCACCGGCCACTGGCAGATCTGCAAGCGCAGCGGCTGCGGCACAGAGTCTACCCACGAGGATCACTCCGGCCCTGCCGCCACCTGCGCCTCTGCGTCCAAGTGCGCCACCTGCGGCTATCAGTTGGCGGACATCGACCCCAATCACCATGTAAACGCCGCCAAGCATGAGGCCGCTGCCGCCACCTGTACCGCAGACGGCAACGAAGCCTACTACGCCTGCGCCGACTGCCACAAGTTCTTCGCCGTCACCGCCGATGGCCAGCTGGATCCCTCCGCTGTCCACGACAGCGCTGCGGATTTCACCTTGGCCAAGCTGGATCATAGCAGTGCCACGGCTTACCCCGCCGCTGCCCCCGATTGTGAAAACGCCGGCAGCTCCCTGTACTTCCGCTGCGACTACTGCGGCAAGTTCTTCGGTGCCAACGCCGATGGCTCCATCAACAAGGCCGACCAGCACGACAGCGCCGAGGACTTCGTCCTGGCTCCGCTGGCCCATAAGAACGCGGTGAAGACCGACGCCGTGGCCGCCACCTGTACCGCCGGCGGCAGCGATGCCTATTACACCTGTCCCGACTGCGGCGGCTTCTTCGGTGTCAACGCCGACGCTTCTCTCAACAGCGCAGATCGCCGTGCCGCAGCCCAGGACTTTGCCACCGCCGCCACCGGCCACGACTTGACCAAGACCGAGGCCCAGGCACCCGCCTGCACCGAGACCGGCAACAGCGAGTACTTCACCTGCGCCGCCTGCGGCAAGTTCTTCAGCGATGCCGAGGGCGCAAACGAAATCACCAAGGGCAGCTGGGTCATCGCCTCTCTGGGCCATGACTTCACCCAGCAGCTGTCGGATAACGCACACCTGAGGACCCCCGCCTCCTGTACGGACGCTGCGGAGTACTTCTACAGCTGCTCCCGCTGCGGTGCCCACAGTGCGGACAAGTTCTTCTCCAGCGGCGACGCGCTGGGCCATGACTACACGCAGGTCATTGACCCGTCCCATCTCAGCACCGCCGCCACCTGCACAGAGGACGCTGTATACTATGTCAGCTGTTCCCGCTGCCAGGCTAACGGTACCGAGACCTTTGCGGCCCCCGGCACCGCCCTGGGCCACAGCTTTACCCACTATATCTATAATAATGATGCCACCTACGATGCCGATGGCACCGAGACGGCTGTCTGCGACCGCACCGGCTGTGATGCCACCGATACCCGTTCCAAGACCGGCACCAAGCTGGTCGATAGCGCCGCCCCTGTGGTGTCCGGCGTGGAAAACGGCGGTGTCTACTGCCTGACTGTGGATATCACCGTCAGCGACCCGCATCTGGATACCGTCACACTCAACGGCCAGGCCGTGACCCTGACGGACGGCAAGCTCACCGTCTCCGGTCAGGCCGGTACCCAGACCCTGGTGGCAACAGACCGCTTCGGCAACCGCACCGCCGTCACCTTCACGGTGAACCCCGACCACACCCCCGATGCGGGTAAGGTCGTGCGCCAGCCCACCGCAGCCACAGAGGGTGAAAAGGTCTTCACCTGCACAGTCTGCGGCGCGGCTCTGGGCACTGAGCCTGTGGCCAAGCTGGCCCCCACCGTTCTGGAGGGTACCGGCAGCCAGTACAGCTCCGGCAGCGGCAAGACCCTGCGCTTCCGCTATGACGCATCCCGGGAGGATCTCCTCCAGGTGTTTGTGGACGGCGTGATGCTGCGCAGCACTCAGTACATCGTCTCCGGGGACAGTGCCGTGGTGACTCTCACGGACAGTTTCCTTCAGACCCTCTCCTCCGGCACCCATAAGCTGGAGGCTGTCTTCACCACCGGCACTGCCTCGGCAGACTTTACCGTCATCGCTTCCGATGACCACCCGGATGTACCCACCGGTGACAGCGGCAGACCCATCCTGTGGGCCTCCCTGTCCGGTGTGTGCGGCCTGGCCCTGCTGGCCCTTCCGGAGATCAAAAAGCGCAGATCTCACCGCTGATCTCCCCGGCACAGCCCCCATAGCCTAACAAGCCAAATGCAGAAAGACACCCCGTATGGCAGAGCCATACGGGGTGTCTCAGCGTGTCGAAAAA
>URSX01000043.1 GCA_900550615.1 uncultured Eubacteriales bacterium | reverse complement strand
CTGCTGCTGGATGTGACGCCCCTGTCCCTGGGCATTGAGACCATGGGCGGCGTGTGCACCCGCCTCATCGAGCGCAATACCACCATCCCTGTGAAGAAGAGCCAGATCTTCTCCACCGCAGCTGATAACCAGACCTCCGTGGAGGTGAATGTCCTCCAGGGCGAGCGCGAGATGGCTGCCGCCAACAAGAGCCTGGGCCGCTTCCATCTGGACGGCATCGCTCCGGCCCGCCGCGGTGTGCCGCAGATCGAGGTTACCTTCGATATCGATGCCAACGGCATCGTGAACGTGTCCGCCAAGGATCTGGGCACCGGCAAGGAGCAGCACATCACCATCACCTCCTCTTCCAACATGAGCAAGGAGGATATTGAGAAGGCCGTGAAGGAAGCCGAGCAGTATGCCGCCGAGGATGCCAAGGTCAAGGAAAAGGTGGAGGTCCGCAACCAGGCAGACCAGATGGTCTACCAGGCGGAAAAGACCCTCAGCGAGGTGGGCGACAAGGTGCCCGAGAGCGAGAAGGCCCCCATCCAGGCCGGCATCGACAAGCTGAAGGAGACCCTCAAGGGCGAGGATACCGATGCCATCAAGGCCGCTACCGAGGAGCTGACCCAGGCCTTCTACAAGATGAGCGAGAAGCTCTATCAGCAGCAGCCCCAGCAGCCCGGCGCGGATGCCGGCGCTCAGCCCGGTGCCGACGCAGGCGCCCAGGGCGGCCAGTATTACGACGCCGACTACAAGGTGGTCGATGACGACGATCAGAACAATAAGTAATGTTCCGTTTTACCGCAGAGGGGCAGGATTCCTGCCCCTCCTTGCGGCGTTAGGAAAGAGGAGGAATCCCCAGAAGGGAGAAACCGTTTATGGCTGAAAAAAGAGACTATTACGAGGTGCTCGGCATCCAGAAGGGTGCCTCGGAGGACGAAATCAAAAAAGCATATAAAAAGCTGGCCCGGAAATACCATCCGGATATGAACCCCGGCGACAAGGAGGCCGAGGAGAAGTTCAAGGAGGTCAACGAGGCCAACGAAGTCCTGTCAGACCCCGAGAAAAAGGCTCGCTATGACCAGTTCGGCTTCGCCGGGGTGGATCCTAACTACGGCGCGGGAGCCGGGGGCGGCGCTTATGGCGGCGGCTTCGACTTTGGCGACCTGGGCGACATCTTCGGCAGCTTTTTCGGCGGTGGCTTCGGCGGCGGTCAGCGCCGCAACCCCAATGCCCCCCAGCGGGGGGAAAGCATCCGGGCCAGTGTCTCCGTCAGCTTTACGGAGGCGGCCTTCGGCTGCGAGAAATCCGTTACCTTAGAGCGCAGTGAGCAGTGCCCTACCTGTAAGGGAAATGGCTGTGCGCCCGGCACCACACCCGAAATCTGCCCTGATTGCCACGGCACCGGCACCGTGCAGACCCGCCGCCAGACCCCCATGGGCGTTTTCGCCTCCAATGGCCCCTGCCGCAAGTGCGGCGGCACCGGCCGGCTCATTCACCAGCCCTGCCCGGTCTGCCGCGGTACCGGCGCGGTGCGCAAGCGCAAGACCATCAAGGTCACCATCCCCGCCGGCATCGACCATGGCCAGACCATTTCCCTGCGGGGCCAGGGCAACGCCGGCAAGAACGGCGGCCCTGCCGGCGATCTGCTTATCACCGTTATGGTGCAGCCCCACGAGCTGTTCCGCCGGGACGGCGTGGATGTGTTCTGCGAGGCGCCCATCACCTTCACTCAGGCGGTGCTGGGCGCGGAGCTGGAGATCCCCACCATTGACGGCAAGGTGAAGTATTCCATCCCCGAGGGCACCCAGACCGGCACGGTCTTCCGCCTGAAGGGCAAGGGCATCCCCGTGCTCAATGGCCGTGGCCGGGGCGACCAGTACGTCACCGTGACCATCGAGACCCCCCGGAACCTGAACAAGGAGCAGAAGGAAGCCCTGCGCAAGTTCAGCGAGGCAGTGGGGGAGAACCACTATGAAAAGCGCAAGAGCTTTTTTAAGAAGAAGTGAGGCTCGCCCATGTATACAGCCGACTACCACATGCACAGCACCTGCTCCCCCGACGGGAAAATGACCATGTCCCAGGCGGCGGAGGCCGCCATCCGGGCCGGGCTGGATGAGATATGCATCACCGACCATGTGGACACCATTTACTGGGGCACCAATGCCCCCCGCAGCAGCTTTGACTGGGCGGCGTCCCGGGCCCAGTACCGGGAAGCAGTGGAGAAATATGGCGATAAACTGGTCATCAAGCTGGGTGCTGAACTGGGAGAGGCATACCTGGGCTATGACCGGGCAGAAATTTTGCTGAACAGTGCGGAAAAGCTGGACTTTTGCATCGGTTCGGTGCATACTTGTAGTGAAAAGTTCAATTGCCTGGATCTGTACTTCCTGGAAGAGGGACAGAGTCCGGATTACTACCGCGCTGTGATTGAGGATTATTTGGATTGTGTACTGGCTATTTCCCGGTGGGGCCGCTTTAACGTCCTGGGCCACTTGACCCTGCCCCTGCGGTACATGAAGGAGCACCTGGGCTTGGACTGGAGCTTTGCTCCCTGGATGGATCGGGTGGAGGAGATTTTCTCCGTCATCATCCCCCAGGGCATCGGCATTGAGTGCAATACCAACCGGGGCAATGAGCCGCTGCCGTATGAGGGGATCCTCCGCCGCTACCGGGAAATGGGCGGCGAGGTCATCACCTTGGGTTCCGACGCTCATGAGACAAAGGATGTGGGCTGCGTCATCCGGGAGCGGCAGGAGTTGCTGCGCCGGTGTGGATTCAAGTATTTTACCACCTTTACCGGCGGCAAGCCGGAATTCAGAAAATTATAAAAACACAGGAGAGAACACCATGAAAATTGCCATCGGCTGTGACCACGGCGGATACCTGCTCAAGCAGGATATCCTCATCTGGCTGGAAGAACACGACATTGATTTTGAAGATGTGGGCTGCTATAATACCGACAGCGTGGATTACCCTGTCTACGGCGAAAAGGTGGCCCGTTTGGTGGCCTCCGGCGCGTGCGACAGGGGCATCGTCATCTGCACCACCGGTATCGGCATTTCCATCGCCGCCAATAAGGTGAAGGGCATCCGCTGCGCCCTTTGCTCAGACAGTCTCAGCGCCGAGATGACCCGCCGCCACAACGATGCCAATATCATCGCCATGGGCGCGGGGATTGTAGGCCCCAACCTGGCCAAGCGCATGGTGGAGGTATTCCTGAACACCGAGTTTGAGGGCGGCCGCCACGCCCGGCGCGTGGGCCTGCTGGA
Organism: uncultured Eubacteriales bacterium; assembly: GCA_900550615.1. GTDB lineage: Bacteria > Bacillota > Clostridia > Oscillospirales > Oscillospiraceae > Vescimonas. The sequence goes on along the minus strand of URSX01000043.1, from coordinate 10,369 downwards.
CAACATTCAGCCCTGAGAACAAACAGAGGGAGGTGCTCCATGGCAACCAAGGGTTATAACAGCTATCACGGCCGTTCGCCGCTGTGGAAAAAAATACTGATCGTCGTACTGGTGCTGCTGCTTTTAGGCGGCGGTGTGTTCCTGTACTGTCAGAACCATCTGGTCTATGATGAAAACGGCCAGGTGCGTCTGGAACTGCCCTTCCTCCATAAAAAAGAGGATCAGACCCAGCAAAAGCCGTCGTCGGATACAAAGGACGATGTGGATTTCCGTCGGGAGGAGCCTCAGGGCCCGGTCATTGAGGCCATCGGGGCCAGGGAGCTGGCCGCAAATGCACTGGAGACAGACGTTTCCGCCACGCTTCCGACGGATGAAAAGACCGTCGTGGTGGATGTGAAGCTGGCGGATGGCACCTTTACCTATCAGCCGTCCTTCCAGGCGGCGGGCACCGTGGGTTCCGCCGTGAGCAGGGAGAACCTGAAGAAGCTCACCGCCTCGGATCAGTACGTCATCGCCCGTGTCAGCGCCCTGGGGGACACGGCCTACGCCAAAGCGCATGTGGAGGATGCGGGCCTGCTGCGCACCTGGGACCAGTGGCTGTGGTATGACTATAGCGGCGAGTGCTGGCTGGATCTCACCAAGCCCCTGACCCAGAGCTATCTCAAGCAGGTCTGCAAGGATCTGACGGATCTGGGCGTGGACGAGATCGTGCTGGAGAATTTCGGCTGGCCCGCCGTGGGGAACATCCCCGCCGTACTGGTGCCGGACGGCACGGATAAGCCCGCCGTCATCACCGACTTTTTGAAGTCGCTCCGGGAGTCCCTCCCCAAGACCACGGCCCTGTCCGTGCTGCTTTCCCGCAATGCGCCGGAAAACAGCGGTTTGACGCCGGCGGTGCTGGCGGAGTTTGACCGTCTCTATGCCGACCCGTCGGAGGTGGATTTGGACGCGCTGGCGGCCTCCATGCCGTCGGATTTCAAGCGTGAGTCCCAGCTGGTGCAGCTGGTCACCACCGCTCCTGCGTCCGGCAGCTATGTGATTGTCTCAGACTGAGGGAAAAATACAAAATCATATGTAAAAGGAGCAGCATTCCTTGAGGGGATGCCGCTCCTTTTTCTTGCTTTTGGTATTGCTCCCTGTCCCTGCACCGGCGATCCTATGATCCGTAGGGGCGGGGTTTTACCCCTCCCGCCGCACCCCTTGCCCAAAACCATGTCACTGGTGTGGCGCTCCGCACCCCTGTCCCCATTTCTTCCCCCTTTTCATCCACCCCAAAATATGATAGAATTAATTCCACACAAAGCTCGGGGGAGGGGACACGTCCATGCGCAGCCGCGTCTATATTGAGATCACCAACCGCTGCAACCTCTCCTGCGACTTTTGCCACGGCACCCGCCGCCCCCTGCGCACCATGACTCCATCGGAATTTCGCATCCTGGCTCAAAAGCTCCGGGGGGAGACGAGCTATCTCTACCTTCACGTTCTGGGTGAGCCGCTGCTGCACCCGCAGCTGCCGGAGCTTCTGGCAATTGCCGGGGATTTGGACTTTCGGGTGTGCCTGGTGACCAACGGTACGCTTCTCGCCCGGCAGAGGGAGACGCTGCTGGCCGCCCCGGCTTTGCACAAGCTCAGCGTCTCGCTCCACAGCTTCGAGGGCAACGGCGGCGTGGGGGATCTGGAGGAATATTTGCAGCAGGTCTGGGACGCATGCCTTCCTCTGTCACAAAGGGGCGTTCTGTGCGCCCTGCGGCTGTGGAATGACGGTGCTGCCCAGCGCTGCAACGCCCGGGTGCTGGACTTCCTGTCCGGAAGGATCGGTCAGGATGTGGAGACGCTTTCCCGAGACGCCCGGGGCAACCGCACCCTGCGATCCCATCTGTTTTTGGAGCAGGCGGGGCGGTTCGATTGGCCGGATCTTGCCGCCCCGGCCAGCGGCGCCAACTTCTGCCACGGCCTCACGCGGCAGCTGGCGGTACTGTGCGACGGCACCGTGACCCCCTGCTGCCTGGACAGCGAGGGCACCATCGCCCTGGGCAATCTTTTTACCCAAACCCTTCCGGAAATATTGCAAAGTCCCCGGGCTGCCGCCATGGCGGCGGGCTTTGCCGCCCGGAACCCATCTGAGGAGCTATGCCGCCGGTGCGGCTATGCCCGCCGGTTTATCAAGTGAATGAAACAGTATGATGAAAAATTGAAGTCCATCGCCGGGCCGCTTCTGGCCTGGTACGATGAAAACCGCCGGCAGCTTCCCTGGCGGGAGGAGGTCAGCCCCTACCGCACCTGGGTGTCGGAGATCATGCTCCAGCAGACCCGGGTGACGGCGGTGCTGCCCTATTTCTGCCGCTTCATGGAGCGCTATCCCACGGTGGAGGCCCTGGCCCGGGGGGATGAGCAGGAGCTGCTGAAGCTTTGGGAGGGCCTGGGCTATTACAGCCGGGCCCGGAATCTGCAAAAGGCCGCCCGCATCGTCGCCGGGGAGTACGGCGGGCAGTTCCCGGCGGATTATAAAGCCCTGACTGCCTTGCCGGGCATCGGTGACTACACCGCCGGGGCCATTTTGTCCATCGCCTTCGGCGTAGCCGTTCCTGCGGTGGACGGCAACGTCCTGCGGATCCTGAGCCGGGTCACCGGCTCGGATCTGGATATTCTGGACGCAAAAAACAAAAAAACCTACCGCACCTGGGCGGAGACGGCCCTGTCCCCGGCCCGCCCCGGGGCCTTCAATCAGGCCCTGATGGATATGGGCGCGGGAGTCTGTCTGCCGGGGGGCGCGCCCCGGTGCGGGGCTTGCCCTCTGGCCCATTTGTGCGCGGCCCGGCAGGAGGGGCGGCAGGCGCAGCTGCCTGTGCGCGCCCCGAAGAAGGCCAAGCGCATGGAGGAACTGACGGTATTCCTTCTGCGGCGGGAGGATGGGTGCGTCGCCCTGGATCGGCGACCGGAAACAGGTCTGCTGGCCGGCCTGTGGGAGTATCCCCATATGCCGGGCCTGCTGACGGAGGCCCAGGCCGCCCGGCAGCTTGCCGCCTGGGGCCTGAAAGCGCTGCGCTGGGAGAAGTCCTGGCAGGCCAGGCATGTTTTTACCCATGTCCGCTGGGACATGCAGGGCTATGCCGTCGTCATCGGCGGCAGCGGAGAATTGCAGTGGTATACGGAGGAGCAGCGCCGGCAGATGGCCATCCCCTCCGCGTTTGAAAAAGCTACCCGCGTACTGCGGGAGCTGGAAGGAGAATGAGAGAAATGGCACAGCTTTACTTCAAGTACGGAGCCATGGGCTCCAGCAAATCGGCCAATGCGTTGATGGCCCGTTTCAATTATGAGGAGCGCGGGCAGGAGACCCTTCTGGTCAAGCCCCAGCTGGATACCCGGGACGGCGACCACATGGTGCGCTCCCGCATCGGTCTGGAGCACCCGTGCATTTATTTTCATGAGATGCAGCAGATGCCGGACCGGGAGCTGCAAAAGTACGCTTGCATCATCGTGGATGAGGCGCAGTTTCTCACCCGGGAGGAGGTCTACTATCTGGTGCACCTGGTGGATGACTGCAATATCCCCGTCATCTGCTACGGCCTGAAGGCGGACTTCAAGGGCGAGCTGTTCCCCGGCAGCTATCAGCTCCTGGTGCTGGCGGACAAGCTGGAGGAGGTCAAAACGATATGCTGGTGCGGCAAAAAAGCGGCTTTCAATGCCCGCTTTGACGAGCATGGCCGCGTGGTGAAGGAGGGCGCTCAGGTGGTGCTGGGGGCCAACGACAAGTATATCGGCCTGTGCCGCCGCCACTGGGTGGCCGGTGACCTGGGCCCTGACTTCAGGCCCCTGAAGGGATGATCTGTAATCTGTGTCCCCGCCGCTGCGGGGTGGAACGGACGGAAACGGGGGGCCGGGGCTTTTGCCGCATGCCGTCTGTGCCGGTGGTGGCCCGGGCGGCCCTGCACCCCTGGGAGGAACCGGTGCTCTGCGGCTCGGGTGCTGCCGGGACGGTATTTTTCTCCGGCTGCAATCTGGGCTGCACCTACTGCCAGAACGGTCCCATTTCCCGGGAAAACTTCGGCCGTGCCATTACGCCGCGGCGCCTGCGGGAGATCTTTGGGGAGCTGATCGCCCAGGGAGCCCAGACGGTGGAGCTGGTAACGCCCACCCACTTTGTGCCCTTTATCCTGCCCGCCCTGGAGCCGCCGCTGCCGGTGCCGGTGGTGTATAACTGCGGCGGCTATGAGAGCGTGGAGACCCTGCGGCTTTTGGCGGGCCGGGTGCAGGTGTACCTGCCGGACCTGAAATATGCCGATGCCGCCCTGGCCCGGGACCTGTCCCGCGCCCCGGATTATTTCCCGGTGGCCACCGCCGCCATTGAGGAGATGTACCGCCAGACCGGGCCCTTTGTCATCGAAAATGGCCTGCTCAGGCGCGGCGTGCTCATCCGCCATCTGGTGCTGCCCGGACAAATGGAGAATACCCGCCGCTGCCTGGACTGGATCGCCGGGCGCTTCCGCCCGGGGGAGGTGATGGTGTCGCTCATGAGCCAGTATACGCCCCAGCCGGGGGCGAAAGGCAGCCTTTCCCGCCATGTGACGGCGGCGGAGTACCGCGCGGCGGTGCGGTATATGGAAAACTGTGGCCTCACTGACGGCTTCACCCAGGAGCGCACCTCCGCCCGGGAGGAGTATACCCCGCGCTTTGATTTAACGGGCGTGTAACGCCCGGCATAAATTCCTATTGCAAACCGATGGGGAATGTGGTACGGTAAAAGTGGTAGAACACGCCGCCGTCAGCGGCCAAATGTGGATGCATCAATTTGAGGAGGTATCTGTATGAGCTATCCCAAAACCGGCCAGGAGGTCTACGTCAGCCTGAATCTGTCCAACACCATGCTCACCGGCATCGGCAAGGGCACCATCACCCGTGAGGAGGTGTCGGTGGATTATCTGAAGAAGCTGTTCAGCAAATACGGCGTTATCGTCTCAGCCAAGCCCGAGCAGGGCCGTCTGCTGCAGATCGTCAACGATACTTTTGACCTGGGCCTGGAGGTGCCGGAGGAGCTGAAGCTGTTCCAGCTGTCCGAGCAGCACCGCCGCCTGGTGGTCATCAATGTCCAGGGCCTGCGCCGCAAGGGCGGCTCCCTCCTGCCGGAGTATACCGACGAGGAGTTCAACGAGGCCACCTTCACTTTTGTGAAGTACTATGTCCAGTCCCGCCACTATGACGATCTGGTGGAGGAGAACAAGAAGCTCAAGTACGACCTGGATCAGGAGCTGGAATGGCGCCACCGCACCGACAGCTAAAAAAGCATATAAGAAATCCCCCACGCCCCGCCGATTACCCCGGCGGGGCGTTTTTCATTTCCAGAAGTCCCTCGTAGGGGCGGCCCTCGGGGTCGTCCGCCCCCCTAATTTCTTTACAAAAAAGGAAACGCCCCACCCGGGCGTCCCCCCAAAAAATCATGTTTTCAATTCTGCCCGCTATTCCTTCGGATCACTCTCTTTGAAAGCCGAAGCAATCAGCCCGATCAGTCCAACGGCGGCGGCTCCGGCGCAGAGAAAGAAGACTGCCTCTGCTTTTTTTGCTTTGAGATAGGCCATAAATCCGGTATACAGGACCTTTCCGCTCGTGTCAACGACCTCGTAGTCCCCTGCCGATAGGAAAGGGGTCCAAATCATCGCCATGCACAGGATGCCCACACACAGCAGCACGATAAACGGCGTCAGCCGTGCCTGGGGCTCCTGCTGTACCGCCCCGCCGGGAGTTTCTTCGCCTGCGCTGGCATCGCCCTCTTCTGTTTTAATTAAATAATCCGTGGTCACGCTAAAAATATCGCTGATCTGCGCCAGCAGACCCAGCTCCGGGGTGGACTGATCCAGCTCCCACTTGCTGATGGTCTGCCGTGTTACGCTGAGCCGGGCCGCCAGTTCCTCCTGGGAAAGCCCCTGGGCCTTGCGCAGCTTTTGCAGCTTCTCGCCAAAACTCATAGCGTACACTCCTTTCCGCTGGGATGCGTTCAGTATACAGGAAACCCCGAAAACCGTCTACCAACGGCTCCAAACATTCCCGCAACGATTCGTTGCGCCGCCTGTTTTGGCTTACACCACCCGGTAGTCACCCCTGGCCGCGGCCTGCAGCCGACGGTTTTTCTCCCGGGCCAGCTCGTCCTGCAGCAGGCCGATGATCCGGTTGCTTACCAGAAAGCCTTTGGGTGTCAGGTGCCAGCCGTGCTCGTCCTCCTCCGCCAGGCCTTGCCCGGCGCACTGGCGCAGGATCTCTGCCAGCGGCGCAAATCTCTGCCGGAACCGGTACTCAAACTCCCGGGGATCCACCCCTCGGACGGTGCGCAGCCGCAGCATCAGGTACTCCCGCTCCCGCTCATCTGCGTCCACCCTTTCCGACTCCTGCAAAACAAGCTCTCCCTTCAGATACCGCACCAGATCCCGCTCGTAGCCGTAGCGCACATTACCGAAGTCGGAGCAGGCCCCGGGCCCGAACCCGGCGTACTCCTCCAGCATCCAGTATTTCATATTGTGCCGGGAGGCAAACCCGGGCCTTGCAAAGTTGGAGATCTCGTATTGCTCGTAGCCACACTGCTTCAAAAACTCTACGGTGTACAGATACATATCCGCCTGCTGATCCTCGTCCGGGAATGTCAGCTCTGCCCGCTGCTGATACAGGGGAGTTCCCTCCTCCAGCTTCAGCCCGTAGCAGGACAGGTGCTCCGGCCGCAGGCCCACCGCGTCGGACAGGGTCTTCTCCCACCCCTCCATAGTCTGGCCCGGCAGACCGTAGATGAGATCCAGGCTGATGTTTTTAAAGCCCGCCTTCCGGGCTGCCGCCACGGTGTCCTGCACCTGCTGCCAGGTGTGGATGCGCCCGATGGCCTTCAGCATCTCGTCGTCCGTGGCCTGCACCCCCAGGGAGATGCGGTTAAAGCCCGCCCGGAGCAGCCGCTTCAGGGCCTTTTTGTCCCCGGCAGAGTCGGGATTTGCCTCCAGGGTAATTTCCGCCCGCTTGTCCACCTTATAGAGCTTTTTGATGCTGCCCAGCAGCCGGCACAGCCGCTCCGTCCCCAGATAGCTGGGGGTGCCGCCGCCGAAATAAATGGTGTCCACCAGATGGCAGCTCGCCTGGGGCGCCACCTCCGCCAGATGCCGCTCCAGGGCCCGGCAGTATTCATCCATGTATTTTTCGCTCTCCGGCAGCGAGTAGAAGTCGCAGTAGGCGCACTTGGACCGGCAGAAGGGGATGTGAATGTACAGGCCCAGGGGCAGGTCTTTTTGCATGTTGTTTTTCTTCACGGCTTACACCTCTTGTTCGGGTCGTTTGGGCGGCAGCATGGTCACAGCCTCGTTGGGGCAGTTCACCTTGCAGGAGCGGCAGCCGATGCAGTCCGCCTCGCGGACCCTGTAGATGCCGTCCGGCTGCAGGTCGATGCAGTGCATGACGCACCACATGGCGCATATGCCGCAGCCCGTGCAGCTGACGGGATCGATCACCGCCAGGGCGTGGGGCTTGGGGCCAAAGGGATGAATCATCACAGCCATAGTTCAACCACCTTTTCACTGATAAAAGACGCTAAGGTCACAATTGCCTCTCATGAGTATACCCTTTTTTGCGGCCAATGGCAAGAAAAACGCATATTTTTCCCGACCGGTGGGATGCTATGGCTGAAAGGATGTGTGGCTTATGGAGACAACGCCCCGGAAGTATCAGCAGTATGTGCGGCAAAAGCAGAGGAAGTCCCCTCTGGCCAAGGATCTGACCCTGGCCTTTCTGGTGGGCGGGCTGATCTGCGTCATCGGCCAGCTGATCCAGGACGGATATGCGGCGGCGGGTCTGTCCCGGGAGGATGCCGGCACGGCCACGTCCATCAGCCTGGTGTTCCTGTCGGCCCTGCTGACAGGCTTGAATCTTTACCACCGCATCGCCCGCTTCGGTGGTGCCGGGACGCTGGTGCCCATCACCGGCTTCGCCAACGCCGTGGTGTCCCCGGCCATTGACTTTAAGGCCGAGGGATTTGTCACCGGCATGGCCGCGAAAATGTTTCTGGTGGCGGGGCCGGTGATTGTTTTCGGTACCCTCGCCAGCGCCCTGTATGGCCTGATCCTGTGGCTGGTGGGGTAAAAACTGCCCCCGGCCTCACATTTGGGCTGAATTTACTGAAAAGCGCCGGGATAATTGGCACTTTCCACAAAAATCAGGCAAAAAATTGTATTTGTCATAGCTTGAAAAATATTATATAATTCCTTTATTGAGTGACTGTGTGCGCTGCAGCACATTTTCCAAAAACGAAGGGAGAATTCTGAACTATGACTGCCAATGAAATTCGCAATATTTGCCTGTTGGGTCACGGCGGCTCCGGTAAGACCACCCTGGCTGAGCAGATGCTCTTTATGACCAAGGGGACCGACCGTTTCGGCAAGACTGTGGACGGCAACACTACCTGCGACTATGATGCCGAGGAGATCAAGCGCCAGATCTCTATTTCTCTGGCCTTTGCTCCCGTGAAGTATAATAATATCAAGATCAATGTCATGGATGCCCCCGGCAACTTTGACTTCTCCGGCGAGGCTCTGTCCGCCATCCGCGCCGCCGAGTGCGCTGTCATCGCGGGCAACGCCAAGGACGGCCTGTCTGTGGGCATGGAGCGCACCTGGAAGATGCTGGGCAAGAAGCCCCGGATGATGTTTATCAACCGCGTGGAGGAGGCCAACTCCGACTATGCCGCCTGCGTGGAGACCATCAAGGCCAAGTTCGGCACTGCCATTGCCCCCATCGTGGCCACCAAGGCCGATGCCAACAAGGCCGTCACCGTCATTGTGGACCTGCTGCATAACAAGGCCTACGATGCCAAGGGTGAGTGTGCCATCCCTGCCGACATGGCCGACGAGGTGGAGGCCCTGCGTGCCGAGCTGATGGAAGCCGCCGCCGGTGCCGATGAGGAGCTGATGGAGAAGTTCTTTGAGACCATGGAGCTGTCCGATGCCGACATGGCCAAGGGCCTGAAGATCGGCGTGCGGGACGGCAGCGTGTGCCCTGTTCTGTGCGGCTCCGCCGTCACCGGCATGGGCGTGGATATGCTGATGAAGACCATCGTGGAGCTGGTGCCTGTGGCCACCGACATGCCCGCCGAGAGCGCCAAGGACGAGTCCGGCAGCGATGTGGAAGTGGCCTTCGATCCCAACGGCCCCACCGCCGCCATCGTGTTCAAGACCATTTCCGATCAGTATGGCAAGTTCTCCATGATCAAGGTCGTTCGCGGCAAGGTCACCGGTGATATGTCCCTGTATAACCCCGCCACCGGCAACACCGAGAAGCTGGGCCGCTTGTACAGCATGAAGGGCAAGAAGGGCGAGGAAGTCAAGGAGATCTGCTGCGGCGACATCGGCGCCATCGGCAAGATGGACCGGGTCAAGACCGGCAACACCCTGTGCGATGCCAAGAACGTGGTGATTCTGGAGGGCATCGAGTATCCCGCCCCCTGCTATGAGCGGGCCATTGCCCCCAAGGTCAAGCAGGAAGTGGAGAAGATGGGCACCGGCCTCAACAAGCTCAATGAGGAGGATCCCACCTTCCATGTCTCCAACAACGCCGAGACCCACCAGACCGTCATTTCCGGCACCGGTGATATCCAGATCGATGTCCTGTGCGCCAAGCTCAAGAGCCGCTTCGGCGTGGAGACCGAGCTGTCGGCTCCCCGTGTTGCTTACCGTGAGAAGATCCGCTCCAAGGTGGAGAAGCGTGGCCGCTATAAGAAGCAGACCGGCGGCAGCGGTCAGTTCGGCGACGTGGTCATCACCTTCGAGCCCCAGAGCGAGCAGGAGGATATGATCTTCGAGGAGGCCGTGTTCGGCGGCTCCGTGCCTAAGAACTATTTCCCGGCTGTTGAAAAGGGCCTGCGCAAGTGCTGCCTCACCGGCGTGCTGGCCGGCTACCCCGTGGTGTTCCTGAAGGCCACCCTCACCGACGGTTCTTACCACCCCGTGGACTCCTCCGATATTGCCTTCCAGCTGGCGGCGGGCCTTGCCTTCAAGGAGGCTCTGCCCGAGGCCAAGCCCGTGCTGATGGAGCCCATCGGCGAGCTGAAGGTCACCGTGCCCGATAACTATGTAGGCGATGTCATGGGTGACCTGAACAAGCGCCGGGGCCGCGTCATGGGCATGAACCCCACCGGCGACGGCGAGACAGTGCTGGAGGCCGAGGTACCCATGGCGGAGATGATGTCCTACGCCATCGACCTGCGCTCCATGACCCAGTCCAGAGGTACATTCGTGTTCTCCTTCGTGCGCTACGAGGATTGCCCCGCTGCCGCCCAGGAGAAGGCCATTGCCGAGGCCAAGGCCATGGCAGAGGCAGAATAAGAGAATCCGACGGAATAAGTGCATACCGT
>URSX01000042.1 GCA_900550615.1 uncultured Eubacteriales bacterium | reverse complement strand
GGTGGATACCACGGACCCCGCGGCCGCCCGTTCCGTCAGCCATACCTTCACCGGTGACAAGGGAACCAGCATCACGGTGTACCTGTATATCAACGGCACCGAGGTGGCCTCTCAGGTGGTCAGCTTTTGAGCCGGGGCCGCATTGAAAAGGCCCTCAGCGGCTTCTACTATGTCAACGTGGGGCAGCAGGTGCTGCAATGCCGCGCTAAGGGGAAGTTCCGCAGGGAGGGGACCAGCCCCCTTGTGGGGGATTGGGTCTTGGTTCGGGATTTGGGGAATGGAGACGGTCTGGTGGAGGAGGTGGAGCCGCGCAGGAACTGCTTCGCGCGTCCGTCGGCTGCCAACATCGATCAGCTGGTCATCATCGCCTCGGCTGCCATCCCTGTGACGGATCCCTATCTTATCGACCGCATTGCGGCCATCGCGGCCCTGAAGGGCTGCGGTGTGCTGGTGTGCCTGAACAAAACGGATCTGGATCCGGCTGACGAGCTGTTTGATATCTATAGCAGATCGGCGATCCCGGTGCTGCGTGTCAGTGCGGAGACGGGGGAGGGCATGGACGCACTTCGGACACAGATCCGGGGCAAGCTGAATGTATTCACCGGCAACTCCGGCGTGGGCAAATCCAGTATTCTCAACAGCCTTTGCCCGGCGCTGTCCCTGCGGGTGGGGGAGGTCAGCCAGGCCCTGGGCCGCGGACGGCACACCACCCGGCATGTGGAGATGTTTCAGGTGGAGGACGGCACATGGGTCATTGATACCCCCGGGTTCTCCTCCTTTGATACGGAGGAGCTGAATCTGGAGCTGCAGGCCCGTCTGCCGGAGACTTTTCCGGAGTTTAAGCCGTATCTTGGACAGTGCCGCTTTGTGGGATGCAGGCATATTAAGGAAAAAGGATGCGCCGTGCTGCAGGCTGTGCAGGATGGAGCCATTCCCCGGGAGCGCCACAGGAGCTATGTGCGGCTGTGGGAGGAGGTCAAGGATCTCCGCCCGTGGGACAAAAAGTGAAGAAAGCACCGCTGTTTCCGTCTCCGGAAGCGGCGGTGCTTTTCTCATGGGAACCAATGAGGGCATAGGCGCGTATACTGCTGATAGAGGAGGGTTATTATGAGGCGGTGGAACTGCGGGAGAGGAATCGGCGTCTGCGCACTGGCTCTGGGCCTGGGGATCCTCGTCGCCGCTATATTCCCGGTGGGATGTCTGATGTTTATTGTTGCTTTTTTGCTGATCGCATGCGGTATATGCTGCCTGAGACACTGAGGGGGGGGAGAAAATGAAGATCATCGTTTGGAAGGCACCGGCTTTTTTGCGGGGGATCCTGCGCTGCTTATTCTGCGGAAAGGAATAGGAGTGCGGCGCCTCTCATAGAATGATGCAGGATACAATATGAGAGGGTGATATCGGTGGATACAGAACTGAAATTTGAGCAGCTGCAGTGCTGCGACCTATTGATGAAGGCGGTCACGACCCACGAGGAGGCCATGGAGACAACACTGCCGGATTACTGCGCCACGGCATCGAGAATTCTGGATGCCGCAGGGCAGCTGCTGGTGCGGGAAAAGCAGCCCGGAGAGGGAATCGTGCGGGGCGAGGTCAGGGTGAGTGTGCTGTATCTGTCTGAGGAATCAGATGGGTTGCAAAGCGTGACCGTCATGGTGCCCTTTACCTGTGAGCTCAGCGATCCGAAGCTGCGGGAGTGCCAGCTGCTGCAGATACATAGCAGGCTGCTGCTGTGCGAGGCAAAGCCCGTTACGGGGAGAAAAATTTACCTGCGGGTTATCCCGGAGATGACCGTACTGGGATATGGCCGCAAGACCCTGCGCCTGTGCTGCGGGGCGGAGGGAAAAGGTCTTCAGCTGCGGAAGATGAATCGGGAGCTGTCCCTCCTGTCTGCGGTGGAGGAGCGAAGCTGCACCACGGCGCAGGAATTTGACATGGGAAACAGCGGCGCTGAGGAGATCCTCCTAAGCCAGGTGATCCCCCGGACCACAAGCTGCCAGATCATTGGCAGCAAACTGGCTGTGAAGGGGGAGATGGACATCTCAGCCCTGGTGCGCACGGGCGACCGCAAGCTGCAGGGGATCGTGCAGACAGTGCCGTTTTCGCAGATTCTGGATGGAATGGCTGTGGGCAGCGACTGCCAAATACAGGTTGACGCGGACACGGCGGAATGGGACATACGGCTGGTGCGGGGAGAAAATGGCTGCCGTATGAGTCTGACAGCTCGTATTACGCTGCAGGTTTTTTCCTATCAGAAGCGAAATATCTGTTATGTTTCTGACCTTTACAGCACTTTCTGTAAATCAAAAACTGAGACTGAAACTGTGACGGTCACGCAGCGCAGCAGACCAGTGTGTGTGCAGGAGTGGGCAGAGGAACGATTGGAGTCCGGCAGGGGCTCGCTGTTTGCCTATGTCACGGCTTTAGACTGCGGCAGCGTGATCACCCGGTGTGAAGGGGGAAGGTCGGAGCTTTCCACTACGGTGCGGATGCGGCTGCTGTACCAGGATGAGAACGACGCGCCCATTACGGCTGAACGCAGCCGGGAAATCAGCGTGGAAATGGAGGGCTGTCCGGATATCGCATGGGTCAGCAGCGGAATCGCGGAGATGAGAGGGAACGCCGGGAGCTGCCAGGTGCGGGTACCGGTGAGCTTCAGCGGCGCTGTGAGTGAGCCTGTGGAGCTGCGGACGGTATCCGCCGTGGAAGAGATCACTGAGGATGATTCACAGCCGAAGCCGTCGCTGATCCTGTGCCGCCCGTCAGCGGGGGAGTGCCTGTGGGACATTGCCAAGCGGCATGGCAGCAGCGAAAGCGCCATCCGCCAATGCAACCAGATGGAGGACGACACGCTGCCGGAGGGAATGCTCCTGGTGCCTGTGCTGAAGGTATAGGGAAGACCGACGCACTGAAAAAATTTTCGATTTTAAGGCAGATGAAAGCGCCCGATGCAGCAATGACATCGGGCGCTTTTTACATGACAGATCAGTGCTGGGCAAAGCGGGAGAGGAACTGCCGGGTGCGCTCCTCCTTGGGGTTGGAGATGACCTCCTTGGGGTCGCCCTGCTCCACAATGACGCCGCCATCCATGAAGATGACGCGGTCGGCCACATCCCGGGCGAAGCTCATCTCGTGGGTAACGATGACCATGGTCATGTGCTCCTCAGCCAGCTGGCGGATGACCTTGAGAATCTCACCGGTGAGCTCCGGGTCCAAAGCGGAGGTGGGCTCATCGAAAAACAGGATCTCCGGCTCCATAGCCAGAGCACGGGCAATGGCCACCCGCTGCTGCTGACCGCCGGAGAGCTGACAGGGATAGGAGTCCGCCTTGTCCGCAAGACCCATTTTCTCCAGCAGGGACATGGCCTTTTTCTCTGCCTCCTCCTTACTGCGGCCCAGGACCTGGATGGGCGCATCCGTGAGATTCTTCAGTACCGAGAAGTGGGGAAAAAGGTTAAAGTTCTGAAACACCAGACCGAAGCGGCTGCGGATTTTTTTCAGCTGCTGCTTATCGGCGTATACGGCCACGCCCTGCTCATTGGTTTTAGCGGCATAGTCGCCGGAATAAAGCAGATCGCCGCTGTCCATCTCCGTGAGCAACGTGGCGCAGCGCAGGAGGGTGGACTTGCCGCTGCCGGAGGGGCCGATGATAGCTACCACCTCGCCCTGGGCCACAGTGAGGCTGATGTCCTTGAGAACATGGAGCTGGGAGTCGTTGAAGCTCTTTTTTACATTTTTGATTTCCAATACGTTCATTTCTCGCAGCCCCCTTATTGATAATAATCCATCCGCTTTTCGATGCGGCCCATGACCACATCTACGATGCCGTTAAACAGGAAGTAGAAAATACCCGCAATAATGAAAGGAGTAAAGCTGGTCAGAGAGTTGGCAATCATCTTGCCGATGGTGAACAACTCCTCGTAGGACACGCAGAAGGCGATGGAGGTGTCCTTCACCAGGGTGACCACCTCATTGGTGATGCTGGGCATAATGCGCTTGACCACCTGGGGCAGAATGATACGCATGAAGGTCTGAATCTTGGTATAGCCCAGGACACCGGCGGCCTCATACTGGCCCACGGGCATGGAATCAATACCGCCGCGGTAAATTTCCGCGAAGTAGGCGGCATAGTTGATGGCAAAGGCGATGACCACGGGAATGAGCTTATTCCGCGCTACGCCCATGCCGTCGAACAGATAGTGGGGACCATAGGTGACCGCCAGGAGCTGCAGCATCAGGGGAGTGCCGCGCAGAACGGAGATGATAAAGCGCATCACAGAGGACACGACCTTATTCTTGCTCATGCGCAGCAGGGCAAACAGCATGCCAAGGGGCAGGGAAAACAGCAGGGTCAGGAAGAAAATGGCGCAGGTGTTGCCCAGGCCCTCGCACATTTTCAGGATCATGGTGGATAATGTCATAGTCTCTCCTCAACTCTATAGTAGGCACACGAGCCCGGAAGCCCCGCAGGGGAGGCTTCCGGGAGGTGCGTAGATTACTTTTCTATGCAGCAGATGGCGCTCAGTTCAGAAACAGGAGGTTGTTGGCGATGTCGGGATACTTCTCGGCGATCTTGGCATAGGTGCCGTTGTCCACCAGGGTCTTGACGGCACCCTCTATGGAAGAGCACAGCTCCTTGTCAGCGGCACGGAAGGCGATGCCGTACTGCTCGGCGCCCAGCTCCTCGCTGAGGACGGTGAAGCCGGCGTTTTTATCGGCGTAGGAAGTGGCCACGGGCTTATCCACGATCACCGCATCCACGGCGCCGCCGCCCAGCTCAGTGAAGCACTTGAGGAAGCTGTCGCAGCGGACCAGATCCTTGAAAGTGGCGGTCAGGGACGCCAGGTCGCCCTTCTCACCGAGGAGGCTGTCGCCGGAGGTGCCCAGCTGCACGGCTACGACCTTACCGGCCAGATCAGCAGAGGACTTGATGTCGCTGCCTTCCTTGACCATGATGACCTGGGTGTTGTCATAGTAGGGGGCGGAGAGGGTATAACCGGCTTCCTTCATGCTATCCAAGATGGTCATGCCGGACCAGATGCAGTCGCACTCCTTGGCATCCAGCTGCACCAGCTTCTGCTCCCAGTTGACAGGGAAGACCTTCATCTCCCAGCCCAGCTGATCGCAAGCCGCCTGTGCGACCTCAATGTCAAAGCCGGTGTAGTTGCCGTCGTTACCCAGATAGCTGAAGGGGGGATACTCAGCGTCGATGCCCACCACCAGGGTCTTCTTGTCTGTGTTCTTGTCGGTGTCTCCGTCAGCCTTCTTGCTGCCACAGCCGGCCAGCAGGGAAACGGTCATCAGCACTGCCAGCAGCAGGCACAGGGTTTTCTTCAGATTCTTCATTGCTGTTTTCTCCTTTTCTTTTTCTTTAGCCGGTCTGTGTGCCGACTGATTTCTTATTGCACTATCATACTACCACTTTAGCGTGATAATGTAAAGAAGTAATAATTACAAATACTGCACAAAAATAGAACTCTGGATTGTTAAACATACACAAATTGGCGGCAATAAGGGGATACAGGTGGTGCGGAAGAGGGGAGAAAAACAAAAAAGCAGCCGAATGCGATACACGCAAACGGCTGTTTTATGAGCAGATCTATAAGCCGGGTTCTGTTATCATACGGTCATCTATCTAGGCGCACCGTTGCCGGTACGCTCCAGCCACCTCGGGAGCGGCCGGGCCGACCTGTTGCTCCCATACCGGTGTTGCTCCGGATAGAGTTTACAGCGACGGACGCTTTCACACGCCGTCGGGTGAGCTCTTACCTCGCCTTTCCACCCTTACCGGCTGCACCACAATCGCCGCAGCCGGCGGTATATCTCTGTTGCACTTTTCCTGAAGTCGCCTTCGGCGGGCGTTACCCGTTATCCTTGCCCTGCGGAGCCCGGACTTTCCTCATGGACAGGCTTTCGCCTTTGTCCCCGCGACCGTCTGATCTGCTCATATGTTATAATAAAGGAATGAAGCCGGAAAGTCAACTGCGCTTTTCTGCGGAAAAAGGAATTGAACTGCATTATAAAATGGGATATAATACAGAGAGAAATTTTGTCTATGGAGGCTGTATATATGACGCTGCGCCAATATCTGGATTCGCTGAAAAACAAAACCGTCGCCGTGATCGGCATCGGAGTGAGCAACACGCCGCTGCTGCGGCTTCTGCTCCGGGAGAAGATACAGGTCACCGCATGTGATAAACGGGACCGGGCCTCTCTGGGGGCGCTGGCCCAGGAGCTGGAGAGCGGCGGGTGTCGGCTGCAGCTGGGGGAGAACTACCTGCAGGGCCTTACCCAGGATGTGATCTTCCGCACGCCGGGTCTTCGGCCCGATGTGCCGGAGCTGCTGAAGGCCCGAGAGCAGGGGAGCCGGATCACCTCGGAGATGGAGGTGTTTTTCTCCGTCTGTCCCTGTACGCTCCTGGCTGTGACCGGTTCGGACGGGAAGACTACCACCACGACCATCATCGCGGAGCTTCTCAAGGCAGCGGGAAAGACCGTCCATGTGGGCGGCAACATCGGAAATCCGCTTTTGTGCCAGGCAGATGAGATGCGCCCGGAGGACTACGCCGTGCTGGAGCTTTCCAGCTTCCAGCTGATGACCATGACCCAGAGTCCCCACATCGCTGTGGTGACGAACCTGGCCCCTAACCATCTGGACATGCACAAGGGTATGGAGGAGTATGTGGCGGCCAAGGAGAACATCTTCCGCTATCAGAAGGCCGGGGATGTGGCGGTATTCAATCTGGACAACGACATCACCCGGGAGCAGGGGAGCCGGGCCGTGGGTCAGGTGCGGTATTTCAGCCGCCGGGCGGAGCCGGAAAACGGCGTGTTCCTCCGGGGAGAGGAGATCATAAGCCGCCAGAGTGGCCGGGAACGGGTCATTATGACCACGGAGGACATCCGTCTGCCGGGTGTACACAACATCGAGAACTACATGGCGGCCATCGCCGCAGTGGACGGCCTGGTGCCGGACGAGGTGATTCGGGAGTTTGCCCGGAGCTTCAACGGCGTGGAGCACCGCATTGAGCTGGTTCGGACCTATCATGGGGTGCGGTTTTACAACGACTCCATCGCCAGCAGCCCCTCCCGGACCATAGCGGGGCTGCGCTCGTTCAAGGAGAAGGTGATCCTCATTGCCGGCGGCTACGACAAGCACATTCCCTTTGATGTGCTGGGGCCCGAGGTGGTGGAGCATGTGAAGCTGCTGGTGCTCTGCGGCGCCACGGCGGAGAAGATCCGCACCGCTGTGGAGCGGGCAGATGGGTACAGGCCGGGCCATCCCGAGATCGTGGAAATTACGCCCTTTGAGCGAGCGGTGGAGTTTACCCGGGATCATGCGAAGCCGGGCGATGTGGTGACTCTGTCACCGGCCTGCGCCGCCTTTGACCAGTTCAAGAACTTTATGGAGCGGGGGAAGACCTTCAAAGCCATTGTGAACGGCTGGGAGGAGTAACGCGGAAAACCCATCGGGCATACACTGTATACAGGGGGTGTATGCTGTGCGCAGACTTCGCTATATTCGGTTATCCGGGAAGCAGAAGGCCGTGGCTTGGATCGCTATTGCACTGGTGCTGCTCTTTATGGGTGCGGCACTGATCGTTGTGCGGATTCGGCCCATGGTCACAAGACTGGCTGAGTCACGGGCCACGAACCGGGTCAACCGGATCGTTGCCGAGGCCGTCAGCGATGCCGTGGCCAGCGGTCAGGTAGACTGCTCGCGGCTGATCACCTTTGAAAAGGACAGCGGAGGAAAGGTCACGGCGCTGCGAAGAAACATGCCGGAATTCAACCGCCTGCAGACGCTGATCTCCGACGCTGTTCTGCAGCGGCTGTCGGAAATGAGCCCGGTGGATCTGTCGATCCCCCTGGGAACCCTAACAGGCTCTAACCTGCTGGCAGGCCGTGGACCGTATATCCATGTGCGCACGCAATCCGTCGGCACCGCCACGGCCAAGCTGCGCAACGCCCTGACGGCGGCCGGGATCAACCAGACCAAGCACCAGGTTCTGCTGGATGTGGAGGTGTATGTCACGGTTCTGCTGCCGGGCTTTGCCACATCCGTGCAGGTGAACAATGAGCTGTGTGTGGCGGAAACGGTGATCGTGGGCAATGTGCCGGAGACTTACACCTATTTCAGCACCACGGAGGATAAGGTGGAGGACTACGCGGACGAATACATCATGAACAAAGGATAAGGGAGAACGTATATGGATTACCGAGCGGAAATGAAACAGCTGCGGGACACGCTGAACGAAAATGCCCGCCTTTACTATACCCTGGACGCGTCCAAAATGTCCGATTATGAATACGACCGCCTTTACCGCCGGCTGCAGGATCTGGAAAAGGCGCACCCGGAAGAGATCACGCCGGATTCGCCGACTCAGCGGGTGGGAGATGCGGTGCTCAACGAGTTTGCGGAGGTGGTGCACCCTGTTCCGCTGGAGAGCCTGGAGGATGTATTCAACGGGGAGGAGGTTCTGGATTTTCTGAACCGGGTGCGGGAGACGCTGCCGGAGGCAGAGTACAGTGTGGAGCCTAAGGTGGACGGTCTGTCTGTGGCACTGGAGTACCGCAACGGGGTATTCTACCAGGGGGCTACCCGGGGCGACGGCCGGGTGGGAGAGGATGTGACAGGGAACCTGCGCACCGTCCGGTCGATCCCGATGACGCTGCCGGAGCAATTGCCCCGGCTGATCGTCAGGGGTGAGGTGTATATGGCTCGCACTGTTTTTGAGGAGATCAACGAGCAGCTGGAGCTGGAGGGAAAGCCCTTGATGGCAAATCCCCGAAATGCCGCGGCGGGTTCTCTGCGGCAGAAGGATCCCAAGGTCTGCGCCGGGAGACGGTTGGATATTGCAGTGTTTAATTTGCAGCTGGCGGAGGGACGGGAGTTTTCCACCCACTCGGAGACGCTGCAATATCTGCGGGCCCAGGGATTCCCTGTGATCCCGCATGATGTACTGCAGCAGGGAGATGATATCCTGCGCCAGATTGAAAAGCTGGGCGACACGAGGATGGAATTTCCCTTTGATATCGACGGAGCGGTTATAAAGCTGAATGACTTGTCAAATCGTGAAATACTTGGCAGCACGGCCAAATGCCCCAAGTGGGCGGTGGCCTATAAGTATCCGCCGGAGCAGAAGGAATCCCGAGTGGCGGATATTGTGGTGCAGGTGGGCCGCACGGGGGTTCTGACCCCCAAGGCGGTGCTGGAGCCGGTGCGCCTGGCTGGTACTACAGTGACCAACGCGACACTGCACAATCAGGACTATATTGCAGAGAAGGACATCCGCATCGGCGATACGGTGATCGTGCAGAAGGCGGGGGAGATCATCCCGGAGATCGTGTCGGTGGTGAAGGAGAAGCGGCCGGAAGGTACCGTGGCTTACCACCTGCCCGATGTATGCCCGGTGTGTGGCGCACCGGTGGAGCGTGATCCGGACGGAGCGGCCATCCGGTGTACCGGAGCGGAGTGCCCGGCGCAGCTGCTGCGCAATCTCATCCACTTTGCCTCCCGGGATGCCATGGATATCGATGGCGTCGGTCCGGCGGTGCTGCAGCAGCTGATCGAGGCGAAATTGGTGTCCAACCCGGCGGATCTGTATGACCTGCGGGCAGAGCAGCTGGCGGGACTGGAGCGCATGGGAAAAAAGTCTGCGCAAAATGCTGTGAACGCTATTGCCAGGTCCAAAGAAAACGACTTATGGCGGCTGATTTTTGCCCTGGGAATCCGGCAGGTAGGGGCCAAGGCTGCTAAGGTATTGGCTGCGCATTTCGGCAGCATGGAAGCTCTGCGCCGGGCCACGGCGGAGGAGCTGACGGGTATCGACGACGTGGGCGCCATTACCGCGGACTATATTATCCGCTGGATGCAGAGCAGCCAGGCCGCAGATCTGCTGGAGCGGTTAAAGAATGCCGGAGTGAATATGGCCTGTAAGCAGGAAATGGTAGACAGACGTTTTGCCGGTATGACCTTTGTGCTGACCGGCACCCTGACTCGGTTCACCCGGGAGGAGGCAGGGGAAATGATCGAGCAGCGGGGCGGTAAGTCCGCCTCCTCGGTGTCGAAAAAAACCACCTATGTGGTGGCCGGAGAAAACGCCGGTTCCAAGCTGAAAAAGGCTCAGGAATTGCAGATCCCTGTACTGAATGAAGAGGATTTTTTAGCACTGCTATAATTAGTTATAATTTACCATAACCGCATCGTTTCGGTGCGGTTATTCTATTGTATTTTCACACAAAAAAAGATTCCAATGTTATGACTATTTCCAAAAATCAGGGTGCCACATTGACGAATCAGTATTACGTGATACAATATAAGTTGTATTGCAACGAAACAAATCCGGATCATAGTCTGCCGGGTTTGTGGTCAATCAGTATGGTAAGAGAAAAAAGCATTAGGAGGTATAACGATGAGTAAGATCATGAAGATCTGCGATGGCAATGAGGCGGCGGCGTATGTAGCGTACGCATTTTCGGAGGTCGCCGCTATCTATCCGATTACGCCGTCTTCGCCTATGGCGGAGCATACGGATGAATGGTCCGCAAAGGGAAGAAAGAATATCTTCAATCAGCCTGTCCGCCTGGTGGAAATGCAGTCTGAGGCCGGCGCCTGCGGCGCATGCCACGGTGCATTGGAGGCCGGCGCACTGGCCACCAGCTTCACCGCCTCTCAGGGCCTGATGCTGATGATCCCCACCATGCACCGCATCTCCGGTGAGCGTCTGCCCGGTGTATTGCATGTGGCTTCCCGTACGGTGGGTACCCACGCATTTTCTATTTTCGGCGATCACTCTGATGTGATGAACTGCCGCCAGACCGGCTTTGCTATGCTCAACTCCGGCAGCGTGCAGGAGATCATGGATCTGGCCGGTGTGGCACATCTGTCCGCTATCAAGGCCCGCATCCCGTTCCTGCATTTCTTTGACGGCTTCCGTACCAGCCATGAGATTCAGAAGGTGGAGGCCCTGGAGTACAGCGACCTGGCCAAGCTGGTGGACTATGACGCACTGGCCCGGTTCCGCGCCAATGCGCTGAATCCCGAGGATCCCCGGATGCGTTCTCTGGTGGATAACCCCGACATTTATTTCCAGCTTCGCGAGGCCAACAACAGCGACTATAACAAGCTCCCCGACATCGTTGAGGACTATATGGCCGAAATCAGCAAGCTGACGGGCCGGGAGTATCACCTCTTTAATTATTATGGTGCTCCCGACGCGGAGCGGGTCATCGTGGCCATGGGCTCTGTTACCGGCTGCATTCAGGAGACGGTGAAGTACCTGAACGACCGGGGCGAGAAGGTGGGCTTCCTGCAGGTACACCTGTTCCGTCCCTTCTCGGCCAAGCACCTGCTGGCGGCTATGCCTAAGACCGTGAAAAAGGTGGCTGTCCTGGACCGCGTGAAGGAGATCGGCTCCATCGGTGAGCCCCTGTATGAGGACATCTGCGCCGCTTACATCAATGATAAGAACCGTCCCGAGATCTTTGCCGGCCGTTACGGCCTGTCCAGCAAGGACACTACTCCCGCCCAAATCAAGGCCGTGTACGATAATCTGCTGCTGGCCGAGCCTAAGAATCACTTTACCATCGGCATCGTGGATGATGTGACGAATCTGTCTCTGCCCATGGGTCCTGCCCTGAACTGTGAGCCTGAGGGCACCATCTCCTGCAAGTTCTGGGGCCTGGGCTCCGACGGTACCGTGGGCGCCAACAAAAACTCCATTAAGATCATCGGCGAGACCACCGATATGTACTGCCAGGCGTACTTTGAGTACGACACCAAGAAGTCCTTCGGCATTACCAAGAGCCATCTGCGCTTCGGCAAGAAGCCCATCAGCTCCACTTATTATGTAAGCCATGCGGACTTTGTGGCCTGCCACAACCAGACCTATCTGACCAAGTACGACATCATCTCCGAGCTGAAGCCCCACGGTAGCTTCCTGCTCAACTGCGAGTGGAGCGAGGAGGAGCTGGAGCAGAAGATGCCCGGCGATATCCTGAAGTACATCGCGGAGAACGACATCAAGTTCTACATCATCGACGCCAACAAGGAATCTCAGGCCCTGGGCCTGGGCAACCGCTCCAACATGGTGCTGCAGGCTGCCTTCTTCAAGCTGGCCAATGTCATCCCTGTGGAGGACGCTGTAGAGCACATGAAGGCCGCCGTGAAGAAGACCTACGGCCTCAAGGGTGAGAAGATCGTGAACATGAACATCGCCGCTGTGGACGCCGGCATCAACGCCGTAAAGCAGGTGCAGGTGAAGGAGAGCTGGAAGAATCTCTCCGGCGCTGCCATCCAGCCCGCTGCGGAGAATGTACCCGACATCATCAAGAACATCCTAGTGCCCATCAATGCACAGAAGGGCGATCTGCTGCCGGTTTCCGCCTTCAAGGGTATGGAGGACGGCACCATGCCCCTGGGTACCTCTCAGTATGAAAAGCGCGGCATTGCCACCCACCTGCCCGTGTGGAATCAGGATGAGTGCATCCAGTGCAATATGTGCTCCTTTGTGTGCCCCCACGCCGTGATCCGGCCCTATCTGCTGGACGAGAAGGAAGCCGCCAATGCCCCTGCCGGCATGATCCTGGTGGACGCCAAGGGCCCCAAGATGGACGGCCTCAAGTACACCATGGGCGTTTCTACCCTGGACTGCACCAGCTGCGGCAGCTGCGTCTCCTCCTGCCCCAAGAGCGGTAAGGCCCTGAAGATGGTCCCCACCCATGAGGTGTCTCTGGATCAGACCAATTGGCAGTATCTGCAGACCCTGCCCGAGAAGAACGACCGCATCGACAAGTTCACCCTCAAGGGCAGCCAGCTGCGCCAGCCCCTGGTGGAGTTCAACGGCGCCTGCGCCGGCTGCGGTGAGACCCCTTATATCAAGCTGCTGACCCAGCTCTACGGCGACAAGATGTATCTGGCCAACGCCACCGGCTGCACCCAGGCATGGGGTGCCGCTATGCCCTGTGTGCCTTACTGCAAGAATAAGGAAGGCAAGGGCGTGGCATGGTCCAACTCCCTGTTTGAAAACAACGCCGAGTTCTCCTATGGTATGTGCCTGGCTGTGAAGCAGCTGCGCGACGCCGTGACGGAGTTCGTAAAGCAGCTGGACGGTATGACGAAGGATGCCGCCGTGAAGGCCGCCATTGCCAAGTGGATGGAGACCTACGACGATCTGGATGCCTCTGCCGTGGCTACCGACGAGCTGCTGGCCGTGCTGGAGAGCACGAAGTTCAGCCCCGAGGAGCAGGCCGTGGTGGCCGAGATCCTCAAGCGCCGCAAGGATATGTCCAAGAAGACCATGTGGATGTACGGCGGCGACGGCTGGGCCTACGACATCGGCTACGGTGGTCTGGATCATGTGTTCGCCATGGGCGAGGATGTGAACGTGCTGCTGGTGGATACCGAGGTGTACTCCAACACCGGCGGCCAGTCCTCCAAGGCCACCCCTGTGGGCGCCGTGGCCCAGTTCCAGGCCAGCGGTAAGAAGACCCGCAAGAAGGACCTGGGCCTGCTGCTGATGACCTACGACAATGTCTATGTGGCCCAGTGCTCCATGGGTGCCAACCCCAACCAGCTCATCAAGGCCATCAAGGAGGCCGAGGCACACAAGGGCCCGTCCATCGTTATCTGCTACGCTCCCTGCATCAACCACGGCATCAAGAAGGGCATGAGCAATGTCCAGCAGGAGATGAAGGACGCCGTCAACTCCGGCTACTGGAATCTCTACCGCTACAGCCCCGAGACCAAGAAGTTCACCTTGGACTCCAAGGAGCCCACTATGCCGCTGTATGACTTCATGAAGGGCGAGGTTCGCTATGCGTCCCTGGAGCTGAGCTTCCCCGAAAATGCGAAGGTGCTCTTTGCCGATGCGGAAGAGGCCGCCAAGGAGAAGTACGAGTACTATAAGCGCAAGTCCGAAAACTGATTTTCAGCCCCTTGCGTGACCGCTGCGGGCGGGGCATTAGAACCCCGCCC
>URSX01000041.1 GCA_900550615.1 uncultured Eubacteriales bacterium | reverse complement strand
CGCAGCTGGAAGCTTACAGCAGGGCGCTGAGCCGGGTTCTGGAAAAACCGGTGGTGGAAAAAGTGCTGTACTTTTTCTCTACCGGGGAAACAATTGGCCTGTAGATATAGAAATTATTTGTAAATTTCCCAAAAATGCGGCGGCGGAACGGATGGCCTTTGGGCCTGCCGCCGCAGCGGAGGCTTTGCCCGGCGTGGAGCAAGCGGGTTTTCCACCGATGCTTTGGTATATTTTCCTCTGTTTGCAGGATAAATCGGGCACTGTAGGATTGAAAATGTAAAAAAATTGTGCTTTGCAGGAAAAAATGCTTGCATTGGGCTACAAGATGTGGTATCATCTATGTTGCCTTGTAATGAGGACTTGTGTACCGGAAAGGGGTGAACCAGAGCAATGAAGGAAGGAATCCATCCCAATTATCAGCAGACTACTATTAAATGCGCCTGCGGTAATGTAATTGAGACAGGTTCTACGAAGAAGGATATTCGCGTAGAAGTCTGCTCTAAGTGTCACCCGTTCTTTACGGGCAGACAGAAGCTGGTGGACACCGGTGGCCGCGTGGCCAAGTTCAACAAGCGCTTCGGCCTGGACAAGTAATTTGTCAGAACACAAAGCCCTGCACCCTCTGGGTGCAGGGCTTTTTGCTTCCTGTTGTACATTTTTAGCGCCTGTGGTATAATAGAGACTGTCGATAAAGTGGTATTATTTTTAATAACAGTAAGGACGGGCGTGTGAGGGAAACCCAAGAAGGGTGTCCTTCGCCATTTAAATCAGCAGTTTTTGAAACTTTTTCAAAGTTTCGAAAACTTAGTCAGCGGGGCGAAAAGTTTTTTTCAATGCGCTGAATATATGTGATTCTTTCGAACGAGGTTACGCTATGGAACGTATGCAGCTGCAAGAGAATAAACGGGACCTGGCGGTGCTGGTGGGCCTTCGCTCTCCGGTGCTGGGCCGGGATAGCACGGATGAGGAGAGCCTCCAGGAGCTTTCCGCCCTGGTGGAGACTGCCGGCGGCCAGGTGGTGGGCGCCATCCTCCAGAGCCGGGAAAAGCCCGACCCCCACAGCTTCATCGGCGAGGGTAAGGTGGCGGAGGTCAAGACCATGGTGACCCAGGAGAGCGCCACTCTGGTGATTTTTGATAATGACCTGTCGCCCTCCCAGATCCGCGTGCTCACGGAGCTTTTGGGCGTGCAGGTCATCGACCGCAGCGGCCTGATTCTGGATATTTTTGCCCAGCGGGCCAAGACCAAGGAGGGCTGCCTCCAGGTGGAGCTGGCCCAGTACCAGTACCTGCTGCCCCGGCTCATCGGTATGTGGACACATCTGGAGCGTCAGGCGGGCACCAGCGGTAAGGGCCCCATCGGCTCCAAGGGTCCCGGCGAGACCCAGCTGGAGACGGACCGCCGCCACATCCACCGCAAGATCGATAAGCTCAAGGCGGAGCTGGAAGAGGTGCGCCGGGTGCGCAATACCCAGCGCCAGCGCCGCATGAAAAACGAGATCCCCGTGGTGGCCATTGTGGGCTATACCAACGCCGGGAAGTCCACTCTTCTGAACGCCATCACCGGCGCGGGCATCCCCGCCAATAACCGCCTTTTCGACACCCTGGACACTACCACCCGTCTCCTCACCGTCAGTGACACCCTGGACGTGGTCATTTCCGATACCGTGGGTTTCATCCGCAAGCTCCCCCACCAGCTGGTGGAGGCGTTCAAGGCTACTCTGGAGGAGCTGGAGTATGCGGACATGCTGCTCCATGTCATCGACCTGTCCAATCCCCAGTGGCCCCAGCAGGCCCAGGTGGTGGACGACCTGATCCGTGAGCTGAAGGCGGATCACATTCCCTGCCTGCGGGTCTATAACAAGTGTGACCTGGCCTTTCCCGGTGCTCTGCCCCGGGAGGAGGGCAGCGTTTATATCTCCGCCAGAACAGGGGAGGGGGTGGACGCGCTCCTGCGGGCCATCGATGGCAAGCTGGACAAGGGCACCCGCCGTGTAACGCTCCACCTGCCCTATGATAAGGCGGGCCTGCTGGACAGCCTTTACCGGGATGCTAAGGTGGAATCCGTGGAATACGAACAGACCATCACCGTGGCGGCGGTCTGCCCGCCCAAGGTGCTTGGCCAGCTGAAGCCCTACATCGAGGGCTGGCAGGAGGAAAAGGAGGACTGGGAATGACGCACACGACGGAGCGGCTGGTGCTGCGCCCGTGGCGGGAGGAGGATGCGGAAAGCCTGTTCCGCTATGCCAGTGATGAGCAGGTGGGCTCCGCCGCCGGGTGGAAGCCTCACGAGTCTGTGGAGGAGAGCCGCGAAATCATTCGGACGGTGCTGTCAGGGCCCGGTGTCTTTGCGGTGCTGCTGCGGGAAAAGCCCCAGGAAGCAGTCGGCTCTGTGGGCGTGTTTCCCACCGATGCGCCGGATGGCCGCGGTGAGCCGGAGATCGGCTATTGGATCGGGCGGCCCTTCTGGGGCCAGGGATTCATTCCGGAGGCGGTGCGGGAGCTGCTGCGCTGGTGCTTTGCGGAGCGGGACGCACAGCGGGTCTGGTGCAGCCATTTCCCAGAGAATGACAAGTCCCGCCGCGTCATTGAGAAATGCGGGTTCACCTACATGGGCACAGAGCCCTCTGTCCAGTGGCCCGACGGCCGGGAGCGTCCCACTTGCTACTATGCCCTGACACGGGAGGACTGGGAAAAAGAGGTGCGGCATGGGTGAGTTTCGCATACCGTTTCAGGCGGCGAACAGCGAGTTCGTGGAAAAGCGCTCCCGCTTCATCGGCCAGGTCTGGCCCGTTTCCTCCGAGGAGGAGGCTCAGGCCCGCATCCGCGAGACTAAAAAGAAATACCATGATGCCCGGCACAACTGCTGGTGCTATATTGTCGGCGAGAATATCCTCCGCTATAGTGACGACGGCGAGCCTCAGGGCACGGCGGGCCAGCCTATGCTCAATGTGTTCCAGCGGGAGGGCGTGCGCAGCGTCTGCTGCGTGGTCACCCGCTATTTCGGCGGCATATTGCTGGGGGCCGGGGGCCTGACCCGTGCCTATGGTAAGGCCGCCCGGGATGCACTCTCCGCTGCGGGCATTGCGACTATGGGCCTGTGGAGCCAGGTACAGCTGGACTGCGATTATAGCCTCCTGGAGCGTGTCAAGCTGGAGATTGCCACCGTGGACGGCATCCTGGACGATGTGACCTACGCCGCCCGGGTCGCCGTCACAGCGTCCCTGCCCGGGGATGGCCCTCAGCGCCTGCAAAATCGGCTTACGGAGCTCTCCGCCGGCGCCATCACCCTGCATGCCTTGGGGCAGACCCTCCGCCCCGGCCCAAGAGAAGAGCTGTAATTATAATGTAAGGGAGTGCAAGGGCCAATGCCTGCCTCGTGTACACTTCTTGTTACACTCCGTAAGGGTCGGCCTCCCGGACGACCCGCTTCGGTTTTGCACCACACCCCCTTACAAATATCCTGCCATTGCGAAGCCGGTGCGCACACTGGTGTGACGATCCGCATTCTCCGTCCCCATTTCCCCCTTGACAAACGGAGAAGTTTTGGTATAATAATACAGGCTTATTGTGAACAATTCGATATAAGCTAAACTTATATAAGATATCACGCGGCATAATGCCGCGACCCATGTATGCAGGAGGAACGGATATGAATTACGATGTCATCATCATCGGTGCAGGCCCCGGCGGCATTTTTGCCGCCTATGAACTGACGGAGCGGGATCCGTCCCTGCGCATCGCTGTCATCGAAGCGGGCCACAGCCTGGAAAAGCGCCATTGCCCCATCGATGGCGACAAGGTCAAGACCTGTATCAAGTGTAAGAGCTGCTCCATCATGAGCGGCTTCGGCGGTGCCGGCGCTTTTTCTGACGGCAAGTATAATATCACCAACGACTTCGGCGGCACCCTCCATGAGCACATCGGCAAGGAAAAGGCCCTGGAGCTGATGCGCTATGTGGACGATATCAACATGCGCTACGGCGGCCAGGGCACCAAGCTCTATTCCACCGCCGGCACCCAGTTCAAGAAGCTGTGTATCCAGCACAAGCTGAAGCTGCTGGATGCCTCCGTCCGTCACCTGGGCACGGATATCAACTTCGTGGTGCTGCAGAATCTCTATGCCCACCTGTGTGATAAGGTGGAGTTTTACTTCGATACCCCTGTGGAGCATCTGGCCGCCCTGCCCGAGGGCGGCTATGAGGTGACCTCCTCTGCCGGGACGATGCGCTGCGCCCAGTGCATCGTGTCCGTGGGCCGCAGCGGCAGCAAGTGGATGCAGTCCGCCTGCCGGGAGCTGCACATCCCCACCAAGAGCAACCGTGTGGACATCGGTGTGCGGGTGGAGCTCCCCGCCGTGGTGTTCTCCGACCTCACCGACGAGCTCTACGAGAGCAAGATCGTCTACCGCACCGAGAAGTTTGAGGATAATGTCCGCACCTTCTGCATGAACCCCAACGGCATCGTGGTCAATGAGAATACCAACGGCATCGTCACCGTCAACGGCCACAGCTACGAGGATAGCGCCATGAAGACCGAGAATACCAACTTTGCTCTTCTGGTGGCCAAGCATTTCTCCGAGCCCTTTGAGGACAGCAACGGCTACGGTGAGAGCATTGCCCGCCTGTCCAATATGTTGGGCGGCGGTGTCATCGTCCAGCGCTTCGGCGATCTGGTTCGTGGCCGCCGCAGCAACCAGAAACGCATTGCCGAGGGTCTGGTGACGCCTACCCTGCAGGCTACCCCCGGCGATCTGAGCCTGGTGCTGCCCAAGCGCCTGCTGGACGGCATCATTGAGATGATCTACGCTCTGGACAAGATCGCTCCCGGCACCGCCAACGACGACACTCTGCTCTATGGCGTAGAGGTGAAGTTCTATAACATGGAGGTGGCGGTGGACGAGAATCTGGAGAGCTGCTGCAAGGGCCTGTATGTCATCGGCGACGGCAGCGGCATCACCCACTCCCTGTCCCATGCCTCTGCCAGCGGTGTGTATGTAGCCCGCCACCTGACGGGGAAGTAAAAAAGAAGGAAAAGCTATACCTGCAAAAAATAAAAGAAAAGAGGAAAAGTTATGGCAGTATTGGAAGGCTTGGAGCCTCGTGGGGTACTTCATTGGTTTGAGGAGCTGTGCCGTATTCCCCACGGCAGCGGCAACACACAGGCTCTCAGCGATTATCTGGTGCAGTTTGGCCGCGATCGCGGCCTTGCGGTGCAGCAGGATGAGCTGGGGAATGTGATCCTCTGCAAGCCCGGTACCCCTGGCTATGAGAACGCCCCCGCCGTGATGCTCCAGGGTCACATGGACATGGTCTGTGAAATGGCCCCGGATTGCACCAAGGACATGGCTCGTGAGGGCCTGGATCTGGTGGTGGACGGAGACCTGATCTACGCCGAAGGCACCACCCTGGGCGCAGACGATGGCATCGCCGTGGCTATGGGCCTGGCCCTGCTGGATAGCAAGGATATTCCCCATCCGCCCCTGGAGGTCGTGCTTACGGTGGACGAGGAGGTCGGGATGAAGGGTGCTGCCGGCATCGACCTGTCGGGCCTTAAGAGCCGCCTGCTTTTGAACCTGGACTCCGAGACGGAGGGTGAGATCACCGCCGGATGCGCCGGTGCTGCCAGGGTTGATATTGCAGTGCCTGTAAAGCGGGATACCTTCCCGGGAGAAACGGTGGAAATCACTGTCTCCGGCCTTTTGGGCGGCCATTCCGGCGCTGCCATCGACCGGGGCCGGGCTAACGCCATGGTGCTGCTGGGCCGGATCCTGTACGCATTTTTGCAGGAGAACGACGGCCGGCTGGTCACTCTCTCCGGCGGTGGCAAGGATAACGCCATTCCCGTCTCTGCCAGCGCTGTTTTGACCGTGGCGGATGCGGAAAAGACAACGGTCATCTGCCAAAAGATGGAGAAGATCTTCCGCAGGGAGTATGCCGTGGCCGACAGTGATATTACCGTCACCGTGGCACCCTGCCGGAGTGATGTTCTGCCCATGGACGCTGACTCCACCCACCGCGTCTTGGCCCTGCTGCAGTGCGCTCCCAACGGTGTGCTGGAGCGGAGCAGGGAGGTAGAGGGCTTGGTCCAGACCTCCCTGAACCTGGGCATTCTCGCCACGGAGGCGGATTCCGTGGTGGCCACCTTCTGTGTGCGCAGCAATATGAACACGCAGAAGGAGATGCTTCTGCAGAAGCTGGAGCTGTTGTGTGACCTGCTGGGCGGCAAGATGTCTGTCAGCGGCAGCTATCCGGCCTGGGAGTTCCGGGAGGATTCTCCTCTGCGGGCCCTGATCGTAGAGGTGTTCACGGAGCAGTACGGCCACGCCCCCAAGATAGAGGTGCTGCACGGCGGTGTGGAGTGCGGCATGCTGGCCGATAAGCTCCCCGGCCTGGACGCTGTGTCCATGGGGCCGGAGGTGAGCCAGATCCATACCCCTCGGGAGCGGATGTATATTTCCTCCGTCCAGCGTACCTGGAACCTGGTTGTGGAGACCCTCCGCCGCCTGCGCTAAGAGCTACTGCAGCAGGGCGGTGCTGCAAAGAAATAAAGATATGCGTACGGGCGGGGTTCTACCCCGCCCGTTCCTCGTATAAAGGTTAAATCTGTAGGGCGGGACCCTTGTGTCCCGCCGCCCACCGCATCCCTTGCCATGCCTCCGGCGGGGTACTTTCTGCCAACAGCGGCAGAAAGTACCTAAAGAACGCCGCCAAAACCAAGGTTTTGAAATCCTTTGCGCGGCTGGAGTGCAGTCCGTGCGGAAACATTTTTACCGCGCGCACCAAGCGCTCAAGCCCACCGTCTTGCTTTCGTATCGTCTCTGCGCCACCATCCGCTGGCCGCTCACGCAGGCCCGCGCTAAACTGGTGGTGCAGGGATGCTCTTTGCGTCTAACGCATTCCATGGCAGTGCTTGCTATGTTTTCGTAGGGGCCGATGCCTACATCGGCCCGCTCTCTACGCACCTCTTGTTCTGCTTCCGTAGGGGCGACCCTAGCGGTCGCCCGCCGATAACGCAGGGACTTCTTGTCCTGCACCCCTGTAGGGGCCGCTCCATACATCGTCCCTCACATTCCGCATCCCCATACCCTCACAACCAAAATAGAAAAATATTGACAAAAATTAGGTAATCCTCCAAAATGATATTATTTTCACAAAGGCACTGTTTTTTTTCGATTCTTGGTGCTATAATGTAAAAAGGTGTGATGAGGACACATCAAAGACATGGAGGAGGAACGATGCAATGGATTATAGGGAAATATACCTGCAAAAGCTGACCACAGCAGACGAAGCGGTCAAGGTCATCAAATCCGGCGATTGGGTGGACTATGGCTTCTGCGCCATCCACCCCCGTGTGCTGGACGAGGCCCTGGCCCGTCGTGCGCCGGAGCTGGAGGATGTGAAGGTTCGAGGCGGCATCAGCCTGTGGAAGCCGGCTATTTTTGATATCGAGGATCCCGTTCACCACATTATTTTCAATTCCCACCATATGAGCGCCGTGGAGCGCCACCATATTGCCAGCGGGGCAGGCTTCCATGAGCCCATGCGCTATTCTGAGCTGCCCCGGTACTATACGGATCATATCACGCCCCCGGACGTGGCTATGTTCCAGGTGGCCCCCATGGATAAGCATGGCTACTTCAACTTTGGCCTTTCCGCCTCCCATCTGATGGCCGTGTGTGAAAAGGCGAAGGTGGTCATCGTGGAGGTCAACCAGAATATGCCCCGGTGCCTGGGCGGCTTTGATAACTGCATCCATATTTCCGAGGTGGACATGATCGTGGAGGGGCGCAACGACCCCATGGGCATCCAGCCCTCCAGTCCCGCCACGGAAGTGGATCGGGCGGTGGCCAAGCTCATTGTGGAGCAGATCCCCAACGGCGCCTGCCTGCAGCTGGGTATCGGCGGCATGCCCAATACCGTGGGTGCCATGCTGTGTGAGTCGGATCTGAGGGATCTGGGCGTACATACGGAGATGTATGTGGATGCCTATGTAGATTTGGCCATGGCCGGCAAGGTCACCTGCATGAAGAAGAATCTGGACCGGGGCCGCCAGGTATTTGCCTTCGCCGCCGGAACCCAGAAGCTCTACGACTACCTGGACGATAACCCCGCCTGCATGTCCGCGCCTGTCAGCTATACCAACGATGTGCGCATTGTGTCGCAGCTGGATAATTTCATTTCCATTAACAACGCCGTGGATGTGGATCTGTACGGCCAGGTGAACGGCGAGACGGCCGGTATCAAGCAGATCTCCGGTGCCGGCGGCCAGCAGGATTTTGTCATGGGCGCATACCTGTCCAAGGGCGGCAAGAGCTTTATCTGCCTGTCCTCTACCCACGAGAACAAGGACGGTACCCGCTCCTCCCGCATCCGGCCCACCCTCCAGACCGGCTCTGTGGTCACGGATACCCGGGTGAATACCATGTATGTGGTTACGGAATACGGCTGTGTGTGCCTCAAGGGTCTCAGTGTCTGGGAGCGGGCGGAGAAGCTCATCTCCATCGCCCACCCTGATTTCCGGGAGGAGCTGATCCGCGAGGCTGAAAAGCAGAAGATCTGGTATCCCCACAACAGGAGATGAACTCTCCCCGCATATAAGACTCGTCAGGCTCCCGATTTCGGTCGGGAGCCTGCTGTTGCATTTCGCGCCGTGCTATGCTACACTGAAACCGGACATTTGCCGCGTAAAATGTATAGACAAAGGTATAGCTTGGCAGTCTGTTTTGTAGTATATTCCGGAGGTTATTTCATGGGTAAATTGTTGGATAAGATTCGCGGTCTGCGTAAGCCGTCCCGGCCGTTCTGCACGGCGGTGGTGGTGGCGGCGGGCCGCTCGGAGCGCATGGGAAAGGATAAGCTCCTGCTGCCCCTGGGCGGCAGAACGGTACTGGCGCACACTCTCCTGGCGGTGGATGCAGCGGAGCGGACGGACGAGATCATTCTGGTGACCCGGGAGGATCTGATGCTTCCCTTGGCAGATATTTGCAAAGAATTGCAGCTGAAAAAGCCTGTAAAAATTGTAAAAGGGGGAGAAACACGCACAGAATCCGTATTTTCCGGTGTCATGGAGGCAGACCCCCGGGCGGGGCTCATCGCTGTCCATGACGGCGCCCGGCCCCTTGTTGCGCCAGCGCTTTTTGACGCGGTGGTGGACAGTGCCCAGGTGACCAATGCCTCGGCTCCGGCAGTGCCGGTGACGGACACCATCAAGGTGGCGGACGAGAGCGGCATTGTGCGCTCCACCCCGGAGCGCAGTTCACTGTTCGCGGTGCAGACGCCCCAGGTTTTTCAGGCGGAGCTGCTGAAGGCGGCACTGCAATCCGCCATCACCTGCGGCGCAAATATCACCGACGACTGCGCCGCTGTGGAGCGGCTGGGCAAGCAGGTGCAGCTGGTGCCCGGAGACAGTGAAAATATCAAGATCACCCGGCCGCTGGATCTGCCGGTGGCGGAGGCAATTCTGCGGGCCCGGGAGGGGAGAGTATGACGAATTTACGAATCGGACACGGCTATGATGTGCACCGGCTGGCAGCCGGTCGGAAGCTGATTTTAGGTGGCGTAGACATCCCCTGGGAGAAGGGGTTGGTGGGCCACTCGGATGCAGATGTGCTGACCCACGCCATTATGGATGCGCTGCTGGGCGCGGCGGGATTGGAGAATATCGGTTGTCTGTTTCCTGACACGGACGAGGCGTTCCGGGGGATCTCCAGCCTGATTCTGCTGCAGAGGGTGGC
Organism: uncultured Eubacteriales bacterium; assembly: GCA_900550615.1. GTDB lineage: Bacteria > Bacillota > Clostridia > Oscillospirales > Oscillospiraceae > Vescimonas. Next base: position 4,548 of record URSX01000041.1, on the reverse strand, counting down.
CGGAGAGCTGGAGAGTCAGGGCGTGGATATTGTGAATGTGGATGCAACGATCCTTGCCCAGGCACCGAAGCTGGCCCCCTACCACCGGGAAATGCGGGAGAACATTGCCCGGGCGCTGGGCATTGGCGTGGAGCAGGTGGGGGTGAAGGCCACCACGGAGGAGCACTTGGGCTTTACAGGAGATGGCAGCGGCATGGCTGCCCACGCCGTGGCCCTGGTAGAGAGGAAAAAATAAAAAAACTGTTGACAAACAAACTGTACTATGCGTATAATACGGTCAAGGGAACTGTATTATATGCATAGTACACTTTTGCTTATGTCAGAAAGTGCCGGTGGAATTTTGCGGCGCAAAGGGTGCGGTACAAGCCTGCCCTACGATAGATGCAGAGGGTATCCCTGCTGTGCCGGGGCAGCGTGGGCCTGCGTGAGCGGCCAGCGGCTGTAGACGCAGAGACGATGCGAAAGCAAGGCGTTATACTTGAGCATTTGATGCGCGTGGCAGGAGGATTTCCCCATAGGATGTGTTTCAGGCGCGGAGGGATTTCAAAACCTTGGTTTTGACGGCGTTCTTTGGGTACTTTCTGCCGCTGTTGGCAGAAAGTGCCCCGCCGGAGGCACGTTGCAAGGAGTGCGGTGGGCGACGGCGGGCGACCGCGAGGATCGCCCCTACGGGAGCATGGCAAGAAGTGCGGTGTGTTCGTAAGGACAGATTTTTTACAGGAGTTCAGGACAGGAGGTGCGGAAATGCATGATCACGTTTGAGAATTTCCACAGTGTGGAAGGCGTGCCCATCTACTTGCAGATGATACGGCATGTGAAGGAGGGGCTTGCCGCAGGACAGATCGCGGACGGTGACGAGCTGCCGTCCCGGAGGATCGTATCGGCTACGCTGGCGGTGAATCCCAACACGGTGCAAAAGGCATACCGCCAGCTGGAGGAGGAGGGCCTGATCCAGTCCCGGCCCGGTGCGGGAAGCCACATTACGGCGGCCCCGGCGCAGGTGGAGGAGATCCGTAGGGAGCTGTTCCGAAGGGAAGTGCAGGAAACGGTGACGGCCATGAAACGCATGGGCCTTGGCAGGGAGGAAGCTGTGGAGCTGCTGCGGCGGCTGTATGACGAGGAGGAAGAGAGATGAAGCGTTTTGCGTCCGTATTTGGTCTGGCGGCCAGGAGCAGCTTTTGGAAGTGCATGGCTGTGGTGCTTGCAGCGGCGGCGCTGGTGGGCGTGATGCTGTACATGGCGCCGGAGCACGAGACGGTACACTATCAGGACAATGAGGGCAGGGAGCAGAGCTATGAGGCGGAGAACAGCTTGTGGGATCTGCCCGGTGTCAGCGCCGCGTATGTGCCGATGATCATCGGATTTGGCGGCGTGTGCGGGCTTCTGGCACAAACTGGCTGGGGCAAAGGGGCGGCCACGGGCTACACCATGCGACGGCTGCGGGTGCGAAAAAACACGGCCTGCCTCACCTGGACGGTATACAACTTTATGATGATCGTCATCTTCTGGGCCATGACGGCGCTGGCGGCGTTTCTGGTGATCGGCCTGCGGGCCGGAAATTACAGCACACCCGACAGCATTGGGCCGCAGTCGGTGATGCTGGCCTTCTACAGCAGCGCCATGCTGCACCACTTAGTGCCGGGGATGGACGGGCTGGCCTGGGCCGGAAATGTTCTGGGCGCTCTGGCCTGTGCCCTTGGGTGCACCGACGTGGCCCAGAAAAAATGGAAGGGCGGCACAGGCGGCATCGCCCTGGCCTTTGCCGTGGGACTGACCATGGGCGAGTTTTACATCCAGCTTTCCGGAAATGGAAACCATATCCTGTTCATCATCGGGGAGGCCCTTGTAATCGGCCTTGTGTGCTACAGCTGGTGGGGAGGTGGCGAAAATGAGGAGGAATAACCGGCTGGGTCGGCTCCTGCCGCCCAATGTGGATCCGGATAGAACGGCCTCGGCCATCACCGGGGCGACAGCCCTGGGCGTGCTGGCGTCGGGACTGTGGTTTCTCATCCGGTATTCCGGGGACTGCCAGGATCTCTACACCTATGTGGGCATGCCCAGAAAGCGGGTGCTTATCGAAGGGGCGAAGATCGCGCCCTTTTCGGACTACGCCGTCTGCGCCCTGGAGCCGCTGGCGCTGTTTGCACTGGTCATCGCCGTGTGGGCGGTAAGCCTCTACGGCAGCTTCAGCCAGGGGAGCCGGAGCCTGTATCTCATGCACCGGCTGCCGGAGGGGAGAAAGCTCCTGACGGGCTATGTGGTGAAGGCACCGCTGGTGTGTCTGGCGGGCGCGGCTGTGGTGTGCGCCCTGCTGCTGGGGATATACTATCTGGTCTGGCGGCTTCTGACGCCGGAGATCTGCTTACCGATTTGAGGAGGGACAGACGATGCTGGAACTGAAAAATATTACAAAAACCTACGGGAAAAAGACGGCCCTGGAGGATGTGTCCGTGGCCTTCGGGCCGGGGCAGATCGTGGGCCTGTTCGGGGAGAACGGCGCGGGAAAGACCACGCTGATGAAGTGCATCCTGGGCCTGACGGGCTATAAGGGAGAGGTGACGCTGGACGGGGAGAGGATCGGCTGCGGAAATATCGCGCGGCTGAGCTTTGCCACCTGCGAGCACAGCTTTTTCCCCAGGCTCTCGCCTCAGGCGCACCGGGAATTCTACCGGGAGCACTTTCCGGAATTCAATGACAAGCGCTTTGAGACGCTGATGGATTTCTTCGGCCTGCCGGGGGACAAAGCACTGAAGAGCTTCTCCGTGGGCATGCAGAATCAGTTTGAGGTGGTGCTGGCCCTCTCCCAGGGGGCGGATTACATCCTCATGGACGAGCCCTTTGCCGGCAACGACGTTTTCAACCGGGAGGACTTTTACAAGGTGCTGCTGGGCATCCTCACGGAGCGAGAGACGGTAATCCTGTCCACCCATCTGCTGGAGGAGGTGAAGGACTTCATCTCCCGGGCGGTGCTGCTGCGGGAGGGACGGATCGTAGGCGACCACACCACCGAGGAGTTGGAGGACGCCGGAGAGGATCTGATGAGCTGCATCAAGAGAACTTATGACTACCGGGGGGACCGGATCCGCAAGGCCATCCGGGATCTGACAGAGGAGGGAGAGTCATGAAGCGGGTAATCGTACTGACGGTGGTTCTGTTCGTTCTGTCCCTGGGGGGACTGGCCGCCGTGACCCTATGGATGTGCAGGGCCCAGGATCAGGTGGAGTTTACCAACATAGTGAGCCGGGGTGAAGACGCGGCGGCCCGGGGGCTGTATGTGACGGAGCATGACAATCTCAGCGGCAGGGTGCATTGGGCAACGCAGCACGACCTGGGGAACGGGAGCCGGGAGACGGAGGCGACATTTTCCGGAAAGGGCACTACATATGAGGGGATGACCGTGGGGGATTTTGCCGCGTATTCCATCTATGCCCAGCTGCCGGAGGCACCGCAGATGGAGGAATACCTGCAGGCGCATATGGACTCCGGAGGCGACACGGCCACACTGCGCCCGGCGGACTATGCGGAGTACTATGACCTGTGCCTGGGCTCCACCGGAAGCTGGCCCATGATCACACGCTGGGATAAGCAGGAGGAGGACTACGATGACTTCCCGGCCATGCGCATCCCTGTGGGGGCGGAGGATCGGATCAAGCTGAATGTCTACAGTTACGGCAGCGGGATGCGATACTCTTTGAGCGAAATTGACTCTGTCAACAGCAGCTTCATCCCCTGGGGGGTGACAGTGGAGGCCGGATCGGTGGTGACCGTGGGTTTTAGTACTGAGACGGAGCCCCGGGCGGATTGGACACCGGGCGGTTTTGGGCTGTGGCTGGTGCGTGGCGGCACTCGGGAGCAGCCGCAAAAGCAGATCCGGCTGGCCTATGCTCTGGACATTGAAAAGCAGCGGGTGGTGAAGCTGGCCGCCAGCCCCGATAAGGGGGAGATATTCCTATTTGTAGAGGAGGACGGACAGGTGACGCTGCATGTGATCCGCAGCAACGATTTCGCCCTGCTGCAGAGCGTTCCCGTGGGGAAGCTGGGGACGCGGGAGCGGGAGATGCGGTACTATGACATGGACGGAAAAGAGGTCGTGCAGCGGTGGAGCCATGACGACCAGGTGCTGGTGAATAAGGGAAAGGGCTTCTATGCCGTGGCCGTGGGCCGGGAGCTGACGGTGCTCCGGCGCAAGGAGAAAGGCGGTGTGGAGAAGCTGTTTTCCTGCACCATGCCGGATTTGTGCGTTCTGGCCGCCGTGGACGGGGTTCGCTATGCCTGGGAGGACGAGAACGTAGCCGTGAACGAGATACTCGACGTGCTTAATCCCGCCGATGTCAGCGTAAACGGTGACTTTGAGAGCATGGCCATGGACCTGAAGGACGGCAAACTGGCCATGGCCTGGAACTGCAGCGGCCCGTCGGAGGTGCGGCTGCTGGTGGAGGTCTATTCCGAGAAGGGGCTGGAATATGCCCGGGGCATCGGCTGCGACCTGTACCGCCAGAGCGGGAACATTTCCTCCACCCAGCCGGAGGTGGCGTGGGGGCGGTAATA
>URSX01000040.1 GCA_900550615.1 uncultured Eubacteriales bacterium | reverse complement strand
GCAGGGCTGCTGCCGATGCCCAGAAAGCCGCTCTTGGCCCGCTCCAGGATCTCCAGGGATACGTCATCCCGTTCCAGACCCAGCTGCTGCAGCGCCTTGCGGACGGCCTCCTCCTCGGTCTTGCCTGTTACATCAATATAACGCATGACAAAACTCCTTATTTTTCGTAGTGGTGTTCACTGTAAGCGCGGCCGCGGGCATAGGGACGCTGGCCCACCCGGCCGTTTTCATTGGTACTGGCCTTTTTCTCCGCCTTCTTGGCGGGCTGACCCTTCTTGTTGTGATTGCCGGACTTGGATTTGTCCTTCACCATCTGCTTTTGCTGCTGCAGCATGCGCTCCCGGGAGGCCATCATCTTGGCGGCCCGGGCCTCGCGCTTGGCCTTTTCCTTGTCGGTCTCCTCCCGGTCCAGGATCGCATTGAACCGCTTATTGAGCAGCTGCTCCTGAATGACGGAGAAGGCGGTGTTGGCAATCCAGTACACGCACAGAGCGGCGGGCAGGATGTAGCCCATCCACAGGGTCATCAGGGGCATGAGGTACATCATCATCTTGCCCTGGGCGCCGGCGGTATTGCCGCTGGACTTCATGCTGATAAGGGTCATGAGGAACTGCAGGGCTGTGGCAATGACGGGCAGCAGCAGCACACCGATGACGGGCCAGCCGCCGGTAGTGATCTGCTTAAAGAGGGTGGAACCCTGGCTGGCCAGGTCCATGCCCAGGAAGTTATAATCCAGGTTGATGAGTCCGTCGAACTGGCCGTTGAAGCTCTCCCAATTCTGGTGGACGAACTTTGTCAGGTAGATCTGCTCATAGGCCGCAGCCTGGCCCCCCTCCGCGGCGGCATAGCCCAGCTTGGCCGCGGTGTCGGAGATGGCGGTGATGGTGTCCATGCTGAGACCCATCAGGTAGCGCAGGGGCTGGCGGATGATGGCGTACAGGGCGATAAGAATGGGGAAGGGCAGGAAGGACCACAGGCAGCCGGACATGGGGTTCACGCCCTCCTGGGCATACAGGTTGGCCATTTCCTCCTGCTGACGCTGCCGGTTGTTGGCATAGCGGGTCTGGATATCCTTGATCTTGCCCTGCATACGGCTCATGCGCAGCATGCTCTTCTTACCCTTCAGCTGGAAGGGCAGGATCACCAGCTTCACCACCAGGGTGAAGAGGATCAGCGCCAGGCCGTAGGACCCGGTGAGGGAATAGAACACCCGGGTCAGCCAGGCAAAAGGCACACAGATATAATATCCGAGTTGTGCGAACATATTTTTTTCCTCCGTTAATTGCTTGGGAAAAACAATGCTTACGGGACGGGGTCATACCCGCCCTTGTGGAAGGGATTGCACCGCAGGATGCGCTTGGTGGCCAGAAAAGTCCCCTTGACAGCGCCGTATTTCTCCACCGCCTCCAGAGCGTACTCCGAGCAGGTGGGGATATAGCGGCAGCGGGGCGGGCACAGGGGAGATATTTCCCGCTGGTAGAATCGGATGGCGGCCATACATGCTTTTTTCACGGCCTGTCCTCCCGGAGAAGGGAAAGCTGCCGCAGGCAGCCCAGGTACGCCTCCGTCATTTTCTGGAAGGAGCCGCTGATACTGCGGCCCCGGCCCACCACGATCACGTCCCACCCCGGCAGCATTTTCTCCCGGTTCAGGCGGTAAACCTCCCGGATCCGGCGGCGCACCCGGTTGCGCACCACCGCGTGACCCAGCTTCTTGCTCACCGTGACTCCCAGGCGGCTGCCGCCGGAGTGGTTTTTCAGGCAGTATACCACCAAATAGGGGGACACAGCGGAGCGCCCCCGGCGGTATATGCGGCGAAACTCGTAATTTTCCTTGACCGTTACGGATGCTTTCATGATCTTTCCTCGGCTTTTCAAGCACATTTGCCAATCGGCATTTGCATAGACAAATAGGGACGGCAGTTTTCCCTTCCACCGTCCCTTGTTTCATGAGCTATGCCGGATGCACCTTCCGTGACCTCAGAGGGTCAGACGAGCACGACCCTTGGCACGGCGACGGGCCAGAACCTTGCGGCCGTTGGCAGTAGCCATTCTCTTGCGGAAGCCGTGCACCTTGGAGCGCTGGCGCTTCTTGGGCTGATAGGTACGGAACATTGCAGGACACCTCCATTACATAGAAAATCCGGCAGCGGCAACCGGGCCGCCACACTTACTCGACGGCGGGCAAGGTGACCCTCGCCCCGCAGTTGATGAAGTCAGGTGCCGACAAAGCGGCACTTTGATTATTATACATAATGCGAAACGGCCTGTCAACACAAATATTACAAAGGGAAACAAGGTTTTTCCCCCGCGGTGAAAAAAATGACACCTATTCTAATATATAAGGGTAGACTTTTCGAATAAAATCTGGTAGACTTGAGACTGCCGATAAAGTGGTAAGATTGCCGCAACGGTAAGGAAGGGTGTGTGAGGGAAACCCAAGAGGGGTGTCTCTCACCATTGAATCAGTAGTTTTTGAAACTTTGAAAAAATTTCAAAAAAATTAGTCAGCGGGGCGAAAATACTTTTTTGACACGCTGAATTATGGTGCGGCTTTATCGCCCTTGAGGAGAGGGGCGTGCAGTCCGTGTTTTCTTCCCGCGACAGATAAATTTTTTGGGCCGTTGCCCCACCTTGTGCAACGGAACCGTACCGCGCGCTTATAGATAGAATCATTTGCTTGGGAAAGGGGAGCTATCACTTTGAATTCACTGACCGATGTATGGGGCAACGTGCTGCAGCAGATGTCGCAGCAGCTGGCGCCCACCACCATCAACACCTGGTTTGACGAGGTGGAGGTGGTGACTATGGAGGATTCCGCCTTCGTGCTGCACTGCGGCAACGAATTTAAGAAGAAAACCATCGAGGCCCGGTTCCTGCCTTACATCCGGGACGCTCTGCGGGATCTGTTCTCGGCGGATTTCGAGATCAAAATTTTAAACGACGACCAGCTGTCGGCCTATCACGGCGTGGGGCCCGACTATCCGGGGGATCTGGAGGACTCGGGCACGTTCACCTTTGAGACCTATGTGGTGGGCCCCAGCAACAAGCTGGCCTACGCCGCCGCCCACGCCGTGTCCGAGCGGCCCGGCGCCAACTATAACCCCCTGTTCATCTATGGCGACTCGGGTCTGGGCAAGACTCACCTGCTCTACGCCATCGCTCACGGGCTGAAGCAGAACCGGCCGGACGCGAAGATCGTCTACATCAAGGGCGACGACTTCACCAACGAGCTGGTGGCCTCCATCCGGGAGGGCAAGAACGCCGAGTTCCGGGAGAAATATCGCCAGGCGACGCTGCTGCTGGTGGACGACGTGCAGTTTATCGCCGGCAAGGAGCAGACCCAGGAGGAGTTTTTCCATACCTTCAACTCCCTGTATGAGTCCGGAAAGCAGATCGTCCTTACCTCCGACCGGCCGCCCCGGGAGATGACCAAGCTGGAGGACCGGCTGCGCACCCGGTTTGAGTGGGGCCTGATGGTGGACGTGACACCCCCGGACTACGAGACGCGCTTGGCCATCGTGAAAAACAAGTCCGCCATGCTGGGCGTAAAACTGTCTGACCCGGTGTCCGACCTCATCGCGGAGAATGTCACCGCCAACGTCCGGCAGATTGAGGGCACGCTGAATAAAATTCTGGCCTACTACGACCTCATGGGCAGCACCATGGCTCAGGAGGACATTCTCAAGGCCATCCGGGATATGATCAAGAAAAACAACGAGTATATTCCCACGGCTCAGGCGGTGGTGAACTATATCTGCTCCACCTACCACATCGACGAGGATGTGCTCCGGGGCCAGAGCCGGGGCAGGGAGGTGGTCACCGCCCGGCAGATTGCCATGTACCTCATGCGGCGGATGATCTGCATGAACCTGGTGGACATCGGCAAGGAATTCGGCGACAGAGATCACACCACGGTGCTCCACTCCCTGGACAAGGTGGAAAAGCAGATGCGCTCCGACCCCACCTTCGCCGAAATGGTCAAGCAGATCACCACCAATATAAACGCCAATCCCACGGCCTATAACAAGTAATTTTTCCACATCACATGTGAACTCCCTGTGGAAAGGGTGTGGATAATTTATTCTCCCGGTTTTTTCGTGGATATCTGTGGAATTTCTCTTCTGAGACTGTGGATAAAAAATCCAGGTATTCCGCGTCTTCGATGGATTTTTCCACAAAGATTTTCCCTACGACTACTGTTACTAAAAATACTTAGTTTATGTTCTCCGCGCTGAAAATATGCGCGGGATTTTCCGAAAAGAAAGGAAGAAGTGCCATGCTGAAATTTTCCTGTGAAAAAGCGCTGCTGCAGATGGCTGTGAACACGGCCTCCCGTACCGTCGCCACCAAGAGCTCTATTCCCGCCCTGGAGGGACTGCTGCTGGAGGGGGAGGAGGTGCTGACTCTCTCGGGCTACAACATGCAGACAGGTATCCGCACCCGGCTGGAGGCCGATATCCGGGAGCAGGGCCGCATCGTTCTCAACTCCCGCCTCTTCGGCGACATCATCCGCAAAATGCCCGACGACGTGATTGTCTTCTCCGCAGATGAAAAATTCATGGTCACGCTGACCTGCGGCGACGCAAGGTTTGAAATTCTGGGCCTGTCCGCCGACGATTATCCCGAGATGCCCGAGGTGGACAGCGACTATTCCTTTACCCTGCAGCAGGGTACTCTCAAGGCCATGATCAATCAGACCTCCTTTGCCGTGTCCACCAACGAAAACCGGCCCATCCATACCGGCTCCCTCTTCGAGGTGGAGATGGGCGGGGTAACGGTGGTGTCCGTGGACGGATTCCGCCTGGCCCTGCGCCGGGAGAAGATCGAGAAGCTGGAGGGCGGCGCCTTCCGCTTCGTGTGCCCGGGCAGCGCGCTGAACGAGGTGGAGAAGATCTGCGAGGACAGCGATGAACTCATCACCGTGAGCCTGGGCAAACGCCACCTTCTTTTTGAGACCGGCTCCACGGAGCTGATCTGCCGGAAGCTGGAGGGTGAATTTCTGGACTACAAGAACGCCATCCCCCGGAACAATCCCATCCGCCTGACGGTGGACACCAAGACCATGCTCAACAGCCTGGACCGGGTGAGCGTGGTCATCAGCGAGAAGCTGAAGAGCCCCGTGCGCTGCCTCATGGAGAGTGGCAGCGTCACCATGTCCGCCAAGACCGGCAACGGCGAGGCCAAGGATGTCTGCCCCGTGGACGGGGACGGCCAGGGGCTGGAGATCGGCTTCAACAACCGCTATCTCATGGACGCCCTGCGCTACGCTCCGGCGGAGCAGGTGGTCATGGAGCTGAACACCGGCATCAGCCCCTGCGTTCTGACCCCGGTGGACGACAGTGAAAGCTTCCTTTACATGGTGCTGCCGGTGCGGCTGAAGGCGTGAGGACGGAACAATGAAGATCATACAAATCACAACGGAATACATTAAATTGCAGGATCTGCTGAAGCTGGCGGACGCGGTAGCCACCGGCGGCGAGGCCAAGATCCGGGTGCAAGAGGGCGAGGTACAGGTAAACGGCCAGCCCTGCACCCAGCGGGGCAAGAAGATCCGCCCCGGCGACAGGGTGGACTACCACGGCCTGACCCTGGGCGTTGCGTATGCGGATCGATAAGCTGACGGTCAGCGGCTTTCGCAATTACCGGGAGCAGACCCTTGCCTTTGACTCCGCCTGCAACGTCATCTACGGGGAAAACGCCCAGGGAAAGACCAACCTGCTGGAGGCCATGGTCTACCTCTCCTGCGGTAAGTCTCCCCGGACCAGGTCGGACAGGGAGCTGATCTCCTTTGACGGCCAGCAGGCCAGGCTCCGGGGCGAGATTTTCTCCCGGGAGCGGGATTTTGTCACGGAGATCACCCTGCAGGTCGGTCGGCGGCGAAAAATGACTGTCAACGGTGTGCCCGCCAAAAACGCGGCGGAGCTGTCCGAGGTGCTGCACACGGTGTTTTTCTGCCCGGAGGATTTGTTCGTCATCCGGGAGGGAGCTGCCGCCCGGCGGAAGTTCATGGATCAGTCCCTGTGCCAGCTGCGGCCCCGGTACGCCGAGGCTTTGGCGGAGTACCACCGGCTATACGAGCACAAGACCCGCATCCTGCGGGACCGGGAGGAGAACCCGGGCCTGCTTTCCATGCTGCCGGACTTTAATGAGCGCATGTGCCGGGTTGGGGCGCTCCTCATCCGCTACCGGGCCCAGTATTGTAGGGCTTTGGACGGCTACGCCGCCCCGGCCCACGAGGATTGCAGCGGCGGCCGGGAGAAAATGACGCTCCGCTATGAGACGGTGAAAACCGTGTCCGATCCCTTCGCCAAGGCTGAGGACATTGCCCAGAATCTGCGGGAGCACCAGCAGAGCCATTACGCGGCGGAGTTAGCCTCGGGTCTGTGCCTGTCGGGGCCGCATAAAGACGACTTTATCGTGGAGGTCAATGGCCGCAGCGCAAGGCAGTTCTGCTCACAGGGACAGGTGCGCACGGCGGCGCTGTCTCTTAAATTGGCCGACCGGGAGATACACCGCAGCGCCGTGGGGGAGTACCCGGTGATGCTGCTGGACGACGTGCTATCGGAGCTGGATCCCAGGCGGCAGGAGTATGTATTAAACCGCATTTCCGGCGGTCAGGTGTTCATCACCTGCTGCGAAAACGACCGGCTGGATCAGCTCCAGGCCGGCAGGCTGTTTCACATTCAGAATGGGGAGGTGCTTGTGTGAGCTATCTGCACATCGGCCAGAACGCCATGATCCCGGAAAAGCGAATCATCGGCATTTTCGACCTGGACATTACCTCCCAGTCCAAACGCACCCGGGAATTTCTGGAGAAAGCGGAGCAGGAGGGGGTAGTGGTGCCGGTGACGGAGGACATCCCCAAGTCGTTTCTGGTCTGCGACCACCCGTATCACCGGCAGATCGTGTATATTTCCCAGCTGAATACCCAGACTCTGCAGAAGCGGAGCAGGGGAGAGTAGGAGAGACGGGCGGACAGAGGCGTTTGACCCTACGCACACCTTGTGAATTACAATGTCATTCCGAGACCAGTCCGCAGACTGGTCGTGGGGAGCGAACTGAGCGCTGCCAGTGGCAGAAGCAGCGAAGTGAGCGAGTGGCCGCGGTCAAAATTTTAAGCGACAGCCGTAAGGCAGCGCAAAAATTTTGGGCACCGCAACAGGGTCATCGGCCCCTACGGAGTGTTTACCGATAGAACTTCGTAGGGGCGGCGTCCTCGACGCCCCGCGTCCGTTATAAGGGGTGCGATACGGCGGGACGATGTGATCATCGCCCCTACGAGGGGGGTATGCACCGCACAAAAAACAAAATCGTCCCCGGCCAAACCGCCAAGGACGATGCTCTGCACCGTGATACCACCTTGCTTCGCCGCCTGCTCACGCAGAGCGGCCTCATGGAGTGCCGACACACTCCCGCGCTGTCACGGGCGCACCCGTCCGCATCTAATGCCTGCCGGCCCTCGACACGGCGGCTCCGGAGCCATGTTCCCCCGTCTGTTCCGCGCCCGCTTTCACCTGGCCGGGCTCTCTTTGGCGGTCTGAAATGGGGTACTCTTTCCTTCACTGCCACTTTGATTGGTGAAAAATTTCGCGGGTTCTATACCGCATTAGCTTTCGCCATTACATATTATATTATTCTTCCGGCGCGTTTTTGTCAATATTTTTTGTTGGGTTTTAGGTCGGGTTGTGCTATAATGGCAAAAACGATACTGGGAGGAACGCCCATGAAACTGGTAAGCTGGAATGTAAACGGCCTGCGGGCCGCGCTGGGCAAGGGATTTTTAGACTATGTAGCCGGGGAGGATCCGGATGTCATCTGCCTGCAGGAGACGAAGCTGCAGCCGGAGCAAGCGGTGTTCGACCTGCCGGGCTATCACAGGTACTTCAACTCCGCCGACAAAAAAGGATACTCCGGCACGGCCATTCTGACGAAGGCCGAGCCGCTGTCCGTGACATACGATTTCGGTGACGACCTGCACCGCCACGAAGGCCGGATCATCACGGCGGAATACCCGTCATTTTACCTGGTCTGCTGCTACACACCCAACAGCCAGAACGGACTGAAGCGGCTCCCGTACCGGATGCAGTGGGAGGATGATCTGCGGGGATACCTGCAGGAACTGGACCGGAAGAAGCCGGTGGTGTACTGCGGCGACCTGAATGTGGCCCACCGGGAGATCGACCTGAAAAATCCCAAGACCAACCGCCAGAACCCGGGCTTCTCCGATGAGGAACGGGAAAAAATGTCCCGGCTGCTGGACAGCGGTTTTGTGGACACCTTCCGCTACATACACGGCGACGTGACAGACCGTTACTCCTGGTGGAGCTACCGCTTCCACGCAAGGGACAAGAACGTGGGGTGGCGCATCGACTACTTCATCGTGTCGGCGCGGCTGGCCGAAAAGGTGAAAGCTGCGGACATCCGGGACACTGTTTACGGCAGCGATCACTGCCCGGTTATTTTAGAATTGGAGGTTTAAGCCATGAAGATCACGGTACAATACTTTGCAAAGCCCGGTCGGCGAGAGGAATTCCTGCACAGGATTGTCACCGGCGGCATTCTGGACGCCATCCGCAAGGAGGATGGCTGCCAGCGGTACGACTACTACCTCTCCTGCCAGAATGAGGACGAGGTGCTGCTGCTGGAGGAGTGGGAGAGTGAGGCGCAGCAGCAGGTGCACATGGAGCAGGAGCATATGAAGCAGCTCATGGAAATCAAGAATGACTGCATCGCCGACACCCGGCTGCAGAAGGACTGAGGCGCGGCCATGCTCTTTGACACCCACGCCCACTATGACGATGAGCGCTTCGACGGCGACCGGGAGGCGCTGCTCGCCTCCATGCCGGAGAAAAACGTGGGACTCATTGTGAATCCCGGCTGCGATATACCCTCCTCTCGGGTAGCGGTGGAGCTGGCGGGGAAATTTGACTTTGTTTACGCCGCCGTGGGCATCCACCCGGAAAACTGCGCGGACTTTGAGTCGGAGCAGATAGAGAAGCTGCGGGAGCTGGCAAAAGAACCTAAGGTGGTGGCTATCGGGGAAATTGGCCTGGATTATTACTGGGCGGAAAATCCCCCCAAGGACTTGCAGCAGGAGGTGCTGCGGCGGCAGCTTCTGCTGGCACAGGAGCTGCGTCTGCCGGTCATCATCCACGACCGGGACGCCCACGCGGACACTATGGCCATTGTGCGGGAGTTCCCGCAGGTTCGGGGTGTGTTTCACTGCTTCGCCGGGTCGACGGAAATGGCCCGGGAGCTTATCGGAATGGGGTGGATGCTGTCCTTTAACGGGGCGGCCACCTTCAAAAACGCCCGGAAGGCCCCGGAGGTCATCGCCGCGGTGCCCCTGGAGAAGCTGATGATCGAGACGGACGCACCCTACCTGACCCCGGTGCCCCACCGGGGCGAGCGGAACGACTCGTCCTATGTGCGCTTCGTGGCGGAGAAGATCGCCGAGATCAAGGGCCTTTCTCCGGAGGAAGTGGAGCACGTCACCTGGGAAAACGGGCGCCGGTTCTTCGGGATATAAGGATTGCCCGGCCGCCGATGTACCCGGCCAAGGGCAAAAGCGTATACGACAAAGACCCCGGAGCATCTGCTCCGGGGTTCAGCGTGTCCAAATAGGTTTTTCGACAGTCTGAAAAGCCACCGGGGCAGTTGCCCCGGTGGCTTTTGTTCGTTTCTATGTGCTCTCAGGGACGCTCCATCAGGAGAACCAGCCCAGGCTGAAGAACTGGTCGATCTGGCCCAGCAGGATGAACACCATCAGGATGGGGGTGATGGTCTTGACGCAGATGTTGAAGAAGGTCTTGGACTTGAAGGCATTGCCCTCCAGGCAGCACTCATCGTCCACGAACTGAGGCTTCAGCTCATAGCCGATGCAGATGCACATGAGCAGGGCGCCCAAAGGCATCAGGATGCCCTCGGAAATCATATCAAAGAAGTCCAGCCAGCAGTCACTCCAGGCGGAGGACTCCACTCCGAACAGATTGAACGGGGCGATGTCGTTGGAGCCCAGGCCGTCCAGGCACACCAGGACGCACAGAACGCCGGTGGCAAGAGCGGCGATGACGGAGTAAGCCTTGCGCTTGTCGCCCTTGCCCTTGTCGCGGGCCTTGTCCACAAAGTGGGCCACGATGACCTCCAGCAGGGAGATGGAGGAGGAAACTGCGGCCAGGATGACCAGCAGGTAGAAGATAATGCCGAAGACGTAACCCACGGTACCCATGGAGTTAAACACGTTCTGCATGGTGATGAACAGCAGCTTGGGGCCGCCGATGGGGCCCTCGGGATCCAGGGCGAAACGGGCGGGCATGACAGCCAGGCCGGCCATCAGGGCGATGAGGGTATCGCAGATGACGATGACCAGAGCGTTCTTTTCAATGTTCTGCTTCTTATCCAGGTAGGAGCCGTAGGTGATCATGATGCCCATGCCCAGGGACAGGGAGAAGAACATCTGACCGCCTGCATTGGACAGAACCGTGATGATACCGGGTGCCTTTTCGATAACGCCGTGCTCCACAGCCCAGCCGGGAACGAACATGTACTTCAGGCCATCCACAGCGCCGGGCAGGGTGCAGGCGCGGATGATGACGATGACCAGCATGAAGAACAGGCAGGGCATACCGATGGAGCAGAACTTCTCGATACCGCTGGATACGCCGCCCATAACGATGATGAGGGTCAGCAGCACGAAGATGAGGCCGTAGACCACGGACTCCAGCTGATTGGTCAGCATGTTGCCGAACACCTCGCCGCTGGCCAGGCCGTTGTTGCCGAAGCCGGCACCGAAGATGTTGCCCACGTTCAGGACAACGTACTTGATGCAGTAGCCGCCCAGTGCGCAGTAGAAGCTGAGGATCAGGAAGGGAGCGATGATGCCCAGCCAGCCCAGCCACTTGAACTTTTTAGACAGAACCTGATACGCGCTGACCACGCCGCGGCCGGTCTTACGGCCCAGAGCCAGCTCGCCCACCATGACCACGAAGCCGCACAAAGCTGCAAGGATCAGATAGATGATGAGGAACGTAAAGCCGCCGTTGGCGCCCATCTTATTGGGGAAGCCCCAGATGTTGCCAAGGCCGACTGCCGAACCAACGGCTGCCATCAGGAATCCAAATGTGGATCCAAAGCCTTTTCTTTCTTCCATTTTTTTCTCTCCTTAGTTTAAAATTCGTCTCCTGAGAATTTTTACTCTCAGGAAACTCTCTCCCAACGGGGAAAATTATTGCCTGCGGACGGTTTCATACTTGCCACAGGTGTTGATAAAAGTATACTATATGCCGCAACGCAGTGCTATTGACAATTTAAATAAAAATTTAACGCCGCATTTGTATTTTTTAACATTCTGTGAACAAACAAAGCCGATTCTTGTTAAGAAAAAAACAAAGACGTTTGTTTCCCGTAAAGGCAATTCGTTGGGAGTTTTCCTGTGGAAAAATGGTAGAGATTTTCTCGAAAAGAAAAATACGGCCATTAGCC
Organism: uncultured Eubacteriales bacterium; assembly: GCA_900550615.1. Classification (GTDB taxonomy): domain Bacteria; phylum Bacillota; class Clostridia; order Oscillospirales; family Oscillospiraceae; genus Vescimonas. The sequence goes on along the minus strand of URSX01000040.1, from coordinate 3,308 downwards.
GCATTTCGATCCGGTGATCCATAGGGAAGTGTGTGGAAACGGTATAAGGAAGGGTATGGGAGGAGGGAGGAGACCAAGAAGGGCATCCCTCACTGTTTAAATCAATAGTATTTGAATCTTTTCCGAAGTTCCAAATACTCAGGCAGCGCGTCAAAAAACATTTTGACGCGCTGCTATTCGCCGTTCCACTGGAAGCGCTTCATATCCACGCGGCCATCGCTGCGGAACTCCACGCCCTCCGATTCCAGCAGAAAACGCTGCTCTTTCCAATCGGGGGCCGTTCGCCCGGCGTGATTGACCACCCGGTGGCAGGGATAATCACCGTAAAGCTCCACAGTACTTAAGACTTTTCCCACCAGGCGGGCGTTTTTCTCCCTGCCGATGAGCTTGGCGATCTGGCCGTAGGAGGATACCTTTCCCACTGGGATCTCCTCTACAACGGACAGGATCTCATAAATCAGTCGGTCATCCAAAATTCGCTTCATAGTCTGTCTTCCGGTTCTATTGGTTCCTTTATCCTAATGCATAGAAAAAAAGGGGGTGCCCCTCGGTGAGGCAGCCCCTTTGGTGCGGGCATGGGGACTCGAACCCCAACGCATTGCTGCACGAGAACCTAAATCTCGCATGTCTACCAATTCCATCATGCCCGCGCAGCTGCGGGAATTATAGCACATTTCCGGCGCGGAGACAAGAATTTTTTACCCCGCTCGATCGCCCGGCCACAAAACTGGGCCTGTATTTATCCACGGAGATATGGTATACTCAAAACAGTACTCTGATAAACTCGACGCAATAGGAGGCACATCCATGAAACGAGTGGCAAGCATACAGGACATCTCCTGCCTGGGACGGTGCTCCCTGACGGTGGCGCTGCCGGTGCTGGCGGTGATGGGGGTGGAGTGCGCCGTGATCCCCACGGCGGTGCTGAGTACCCACACCATTTTCCCGGATTTCACCTGCCGGGATCTCACAGGGGAGCTGCTGCCCATTGCCCGCCACTGGAAAAGCCAGAAGGTGCGGCTGGACGCCATCGGCAGCGGCTATCTGGCCTCCCCGGAGCAGGCGGAGACAGTGTGCCGGGTGTTTGACCTGCTGCGTGGGGAGGACACCCTCATTGTGGTAGACCCGGCTATGGCGGACCACGGCAGACTTTATAAGCCCTTCGCCCCGGATTTCCCTCGGCACATGAAAAAGGTGTGCGCCAGGGCGGACGTGCTGCTGCCCAACCTGACGGAGGCCTGCCTGCTGACGGACACCCCCTACCGGGAGGAGCCGGACGAGCCATTCGTCCGGGAGCTGCTGAAAAAACTGTCGGCGCTGGCCCCGCGGGTGGTGCTCACGGGGGTCAGCTTCACCCCGGAGAAGTTAGGGGCCATGTCCTACGACCGGAACACCGGGCGGTACTTCTCCTATTTCAATGAGAGGATCCCCGCCAGCTTCCACGGCACCGGCGACATCTTCACCGCCACAGTGCTGGGGGGCATGATGCAGGGGCGCGCACTGGAGCAGGCCGTGGCTTTGGCGGTGGATTTTGTGCTGGAGTGCATCCGCTGCACCCGGGCCGACCCGGAGGCAAGCTGGTACGGCGTGGAATTTGAAAAGGCCCTGCCCTGGCTGGCGGAGCAGACAGCAGGCCGCAGCACTTGACAAGACCGGAAAATTTGATATAGAAAGGGCGCAGCAGTAAGCGGTCAGCCCAGGAAAGCTACGATTTCATGAGAGAAACCGTCACCTGCCGGGTGGCGGTTTCTGCGTTTTACGATGATCGTCACCGTAAAGGCTCCGAACCGTAAAGGCGCCGAACCGTAAAGGCTCCGATATGTAAAGTAATACGCACGAGCCAAGGTAAACCTTCACTCTGCCTTTTTTCTCGGATAAGGGGCTTTTTCATCGGTGAGTCCCGCCAGATAATCCATGCTGGTGTGCAGGGCTAGGGCCACCCGCTTGCACTGCTCAGAGCTCAGGTACCGCTCCCCGCGATCGATCTTGGAGCAGGCACTCTGGTCAATGCCGGTGAGCATTTGCATCTCACCTGCGTATAGCCCCACTCTATGCGGAGGTCTTTCCATCGCCTCATTTTTTTATCCCCCCGGTAAATTACGTCAACATGACCCGGAACGCTCATGCGTTCCGGGTCATGTTTCTTTTATTCCTCTGTAGGCTTGTCGTCCCCCTGGGGATCGCTCGGCTGGTGCTCCTCCGGCTTGTCCTCCGCTGGCTTTTCGTCCGCCGGCTTTTCGTCCGCCGGTTTCTCCTGGGCGGGCGCGTCAAAGTCCGGCATGGGGATGGGCTGGGAGATGATGTTGATATGCTTGGCCGGGGCCTCAATGCTGTTGGGCGTGGAGGGCCGGAAGGCCTTCCGGGGCGCATCCTCCTCCCGGGTGGCGCCGTAGTTGTCCACGGTCTCCGGATCCCGGCCCTCGATGATGGCCATCATCTCCTGGCCGGTGATGGTCTCCTTCTTCAGCAGGTAGGCGGCGATCTTGTCCAGCAGTTCCCGGTTGTCCCGCAAAATTTGCTTGGCCTCCTGGTGGCACTGGCGGATGATCTTGATGGTCTCCCGGTCGGCGGCGGCATAGGTCTCCTGGGCGCAGGACATGGAGTAGCTGCCGTCCAGGTACTGGCTCTGTACGGTGCCCAGGGCCATCATATCAAACTCATCGCACATGCCGAACCGGGCCACCAGGTTCCGGGCCAGCTCCGTGGCCCGCTCGATGTCGTTGGCGGCGCCGGAGGTCATGGTATTGCACACGATCTCCTCACTGGAGCGGCCTGCCAGCAGCGTGCGGATCTCCGTCAGAATGTCCTCCCGGGACATGAGGAACTTCTCCTCCTCCGGCAGGTGCAGGGTGTAGCCCAGAGCCCCCTGGGTGTGGGGGACGATGGTGATCTTGCTGACAGGCTGGGCATTTTTCTGCTTGGCGGCCACCAGAGCATGGCCCACCTCGTGGTAGGCGATGATACGCTTTTCCTCGTCGGTGATGACGGTGCCCTTTTTCTCCGACCCGGCGATGACCACCTCAAAGGCCATAAGCAGGTCGTTTTGGTTCACAGCCTTGCGGCCCTTGCGCACAGCCCGCAGAGCGGCCTCGTTCACCAGATTCGCCAGATCCGCGCCCACGCAGCCGGCGGTGGCCTGGGCGATCTTCTCCAGGTTCACATCCTCGGCCAGATGGATATTCCGGGTGTGGACCTGCAGGGTGGCCAGGCGGCCCGCCAGATTGGGCCGATCCACGGTGATGCGGCGGTCGAAACGGCCGGGACGCAGCAGAGCCTTGTCCAGCACCTCCGGGCGGTTGGTAGCGCCC
>URSX01000039.1 GCA_900550615.1 uncultured Eubacteriales bacterium | reverse complement strand
GCCTGCCCATCCCCGTGTTCTACTGCAAGGACTGCGGCAAGCCCATCTGCACCGAGGAGAGCATCGAGGCTGTGGCGTCCCTGTTTGAAAAGAAAGGCTCCAACGCCTGGTTTGACATGGAGGCAGAGGACATTCTGCCCAGCGGCTTCACCTGCCCCCACTGCGGCAAGCAGGCTGGCTTTGAAAAAGAGACGGACACCCTGGACGGCTGGTTTGACTCCGGCTCCACCCATTTCGCCGCTATGGAGCGGGACCAGGGCTTCTGGCCCTCCACCATGTACATCGAGGGTTTGGACCAGTATCGCGGCTGGTTCCAGTCCTCCCTGCTGGTGGCTGTAGGCGCTTTGGGCCGGGGCGCACCCTTCAAAGAGTGCGTGACCCACGGCTGGACCGTGGACGGCGAGGGCAAGGCCATGCACAAGTCCCTGGGCAATGGCATGGATCCGGCGGAGATCTTCAACAAGTACGGCGCGGACCTGCTGCGCCTGTGGGCGGGCTCCTCGGACTATCATGTGGATGTGCGCTGCTCGGACGAGATTTTCAAGCAGCTCTCCCAGAATTACCTGAAGTTCCGCAACACCTGCAAGTTCTGCCTGGATAACCTGGTGAATTTCGATCCCAACGATCTGGTAAAGCCCGAGGACATGCTGCCCCTGGATAAGTGGGCCGTGACAAGGCTTAACAACCTTATCGGCAAGGTCTTTGGCTGGTACGACAATTACGAGTTCCACTCCGTGTCCCACGCCATCAACGACTTCTGCGTGGTGGACCTGAGCAGCTTCTACTTTGACATCCTCAAGGACCGGCTGTACTGCGACGAGGCGGATGGTCCGGAGCGCCGCAGCGCACAGACTGCTCTGTACCTCATTCTGGACGCCCTGACCCGGATGTTCGCGCCTATCCTGGCCTTCACCTGCGACGAGGTGTGGCTGGCCATGCCCCACCGGGCCGAGGATGACGGGCGCAATGTCCTCTTTAATGAAATGGTGCAGCCCTACACGGAGTACGCCCTGTCCGACGAGGAAATGGCCAAATGGGGCCGCATTGCCGCCCTGCGCAGTGCCGTGAACGGCGCGCTGGAGCAGGCCCGGGCGGACAAGGTCATCGGCAAGAGCCTGGAGGCCGCTGTGACCCTGACTGTACCGCAGGAGGATGCCTTCCTGGCGGAGATGAGTGAGGAGGCGCTGGCAGACCTGTTCATCGTGTCCCAGGTGAGGCTGACCGTAGGCGACCAGGTGAAGGTGGCTGTGGAGGCCGCTCAGGGCGCCAAGTGCGGACGCTGCTGGAAGGTGCTGCACAGCGTTTCCGCTGTGGGTGAGCACGAGGCCCTGTGCCCCCGCTGCGCCGCCGTGATGGCAAAGCTGCCGAAAGTGGAATAAAACACTTGCATTTCCCGCAAAAGTGTGTATAATAATGGGGTGGAACGATTTCGTTCCACCCCATTCCCCCATACAGGGGCCCGTAGCTCAGCTGGGAGAGCGTTCGGTTCGCATCCGAGAGGTCGAGGGTTCGAATCCCTTCGGGTCCACCATTGGACGCATATCCGAACCCTACATTGTGTGGGGTGTGGTTTTCGTCCAAACCAAAAGACACTCTTTACCTTAATCGGTAGAGAGTGCTTTTTTTGCGTTTAGGTGATAAAGGTGAGTAATCGGGCGTTTTTCCTATAAACTCCCTCTTATATGCGCATACTATAGAGAAGTTATAGGGATTTTAACCCGATTAGTCACCTAACTCACCTTAATTCAACCTTTGATTTTCTCAAAACGTGTTTTCTCACTTCTTCAGCAGGAAATTCCAGCTGGCGGAGCCGAGGATGCCGTCGGTGCCCAGGCCGTTTGCCTTCTGCATCTTCACAAGGCCCTGCTCCATCTTCGGGCCGAAGGTATGATCGCCGGTGACGTCGTAGGGGTAATACCCCTTGTCCTTCATCAGCACCATCGCAGCATGCACGTCGTTGCCGGTCATGCCGCGCTTGAGCATACGCAGTTCCATGTGGATCGTGTCCTCCTTCATCGTGTTGTCGGTCTTGGCCGGGCTGGCCGGGGCCGTCATAGGCATATGGCAGATGAATGACCGGCTTTTGTTGTATTTCCGGCTGGCGCGGCTGACGCCGCATTTCTCCGCGTACTTCATTAGGGATTGCCTGTAGGCCATGTCTTGTGCTACACTCTTGCTCACGAGGGATATGGTCTCCTTTTGGTAAGTTGTTGTGTGGTAACTCAACTTTAGCACATGAGACCCTTTTCCTCATATTTTTTTATTTGCTTGTCCAAGATGTATTGTAGTCCTACAAAAATTATTCCCGTTTTTTCAAAATCATGCTTTACAAGCCGCGGTAAGTGTGGTATTTTTATTAGAGTACGCGTTGTGCGTACACGCTACCCCTGCCTTAGTCCCGCGGATGCTTCACCCGTCCCGGCACTCAGACAGCGGGCAGACATAAAAGAAAGGTGGAACACAACCATGATGCTGAAAGACCAGAAGACCTCTATCATCGAGGCCAACCGTACCCACGAGAAGGACACCGGCTCCCCCGAGGTGCAGGTGGCTATCCTCACCGAGCGCATCAGCCAGCTCACCGCTCACCTGAAAGTGCATCCCCACGACTTCCACAGCCGCCGCGGTATGCAGATGATGATCGGTAAGCGCCGTCGTCTGCTGGACTATCTGGCCAAGAAGGACATCGAGCGCTATCGTGCTCTGATCGCCAAGCTGGGTCTGCGTCGATAATTTCAGGAATCCGGGTGGTGCAGGCTCCCCTGCGCCACCCTGTTTTCGCATTTACCTGCCGCATCAATCCATCCGCCGGAGAAAACGGCACCTTTAGCGTTTGAAACTGCGCCCCGTGCGGGGACGCGCTTTCAAGTGCTAAAGGGTTTGTCTCCGGGGGAAATCCAAATGAACAAGGAGATAAATCATGTCAACAATCATTACCAAGCGCCAGTTTCCCGGCTATCACAAGTATGAGCTGGATCTGGCCGGCCGCCCCCTGACGCTGGAGGTGGGCAAGCTGGCCGAGCTTGCCAACGCCGCCGTGATGGTGGGCTACGGCGACACCCGGGTGCTCTGCTGCGTCACCGCCGCCCCCCGTCCCCGGGACGGCATCGACTTCTTCCCCCTGAGCGTGGACTTTGAGGAGAAGATGTACTCCGTGGGCCGGATCCCCGGCAGCTTTAACCGCCGCGAGGGCCGCCCCGGCGAGAAGGGCATCCTCACCAGCCGCGTCATCGACCGGCCCATCCGCCCCCTGTTCCCCTCCGATTTCCGCAACGATGTGTCCGTCATGTGCACCGTCATGGCGGTGGATCACGACTGCTCCCCCGAGGTGGCCGCCCTCATCGGCACCTCTGCCGCCCTGGCCATTTCCGACATTCCCTGGAACGGCCCTGTGGCCGCTCTGAAGGTGGGCCTGGTGGACGGCAAGCTGGTCTTTAATCCCACCAGCGAGCAGCGCAAGGTCTCTGACCTGGACGTAACCGTGGTCTCCACCGGCAAGAAGGTGGTCATGATCGAGGCCGGCGCCAACGAGGTGCCCAACGACGTGATGTTCGAGGCCATCCGCATGGCCCACGAGGAGAATCAGAAGCAGATCGCCCTCATCAACCAGATGGTCACCGAGATCGGCAAGCCCAAGTTTGACTATCCCCACGCTGACTTCAATCAGGAGCTGTTTGACAAGATCGTTGCCGACTTTATGGACGAGGCCAAGGCCGCCATGGACACCGACGACAAGAACATCCGCGAGGCCCGCTGGAACGAGATGATCGAGCACTGGCACGAGAAGTATCTGGAGGAGTATCCGGATATGGACCAGTACCTGGAGGAGTTCACCTACAAGTTCCAGAAGAAGATCGTGAAGGCCTGGCTGCTGGAGGGCCACCGGGTGGATGGCCGCCAGAAGAACGAGATCCGTCCTCTGGACGCCGAAGTGGCCGTGCTGCCCCGGGTCCACGGCTCGGGCCTGTTTACCCGGGGTCAGACCCAGGTGCTCTCCGTCTGCACCCTGGACACCCTCTCCGCCAATCAGAAGCTGGACACCATCTGGGAGGAGACCGAGAAGCGCTACATGCACCACTATAACTTCCCCGGCTACTCCGTGGGCGAGGCCAAGCCTGCCCGCTCTCCCGGCCGGCGTGAGATCGGTCACGGCGCTCTGGCCGAGCGCGCCCTGCTGCCCGTGATTCCTCCGGTGGAGGAGTTCCCCTATGCCATTCGCGTGGTATCCGAGGTGGTCTCCTCCAACGGCTCTACCTCCCAGGGCTCCATCTGCGGCTCTACTCTGGCGCTGATGGATGCCGGCGTGCCCATCAAGGCCCCGGTGGCCGGTATCTCCTGCGGTCTGATCCAGGACGACGACGGATCCTTCACCACCTTTATCGACATCCAGGGCGTGGAGGACTTCCACGGCGAGATGGACTTCAAGGTGGCCGGCACCAAAAAGGGTATCACCGCCATTCAGATGGACCTGAAGAACGATGGCCTGACCATGGAGATCATCAAGAACGCTCTGGACATCACCTATGATGCCCGTGTGCAGATCCTGGACCAGGTGATGCTGCCCTGTATCGCCGAGCCCCGGCCCGAGGTCAGCAAGTACGCCCCCAAGATGGTCACCCTGCACATTGATCCGGACAAGATCCGCGAGGTCATCGGCAAGGGCGGCAGCGTCATCCAGAAGATCGTGGCCGAGTCCGGCGCCAAGATCGACATCGACGACGACGGCACCATCCACATCGCCTCCCCCGACGCCGAGAGCTGCGCCATCGCCAAGAAGTGCATCGACGATATCGTGTTCGTGCCCGAGGTGGGCGCCCTGTACTATGGCCGCGTGGTGCGCCTGATGACCTTCGGCGCTTTCGTGGAGCTGGCCCCCGGCAAGGACGGCCTGGTGCACATCTCCAAGCTGGCCGACCACCGCATTGAGAAGGTGGAGGATGCCTGCAAGGTGGGTGACATGATGTGGGTCAAGGTCACGGAGATCGACGAAAAGGGTCGCGTGAACCTGAGCCATAAGGATGCCATGAAGGAGATCAAGGCCAAGGAGGCCGCCGGCGAGCTCATCAAGTAATCCCAAGCTGAATCGTAATCAAGCCCCTGCCTTCGGTTTATATCTGAAGGCAGGGGCTTTTTGCGCGGAGAATCCAGTGCCGCAGATTTTTTAAGGATTTCCCGACAGGTTTCCCACGTTTTTTTCGCCCCTTTCTGTTATATTCGGAAAAAAGGAGGCGTTCTGTGTGAAAAATATTCTGAAAAGTGATTTCCTCTCCAGCCGTGTGCGATACATACCATTAGAGCGCATCGTACCCAATCCCCACCAGCCCCGCCGGGTGTTCGAGCCGGAGTCGCTGTCGGAGCTGGCGGACAGCATCCGGCAGTACGGGATCCTGCAGCCTGCCACGGTGCGCACCCGGGGCAAGGACTATGAGCTGGTGGCAGGGGAGCGACGCTTTCGGGCGGCCAAAATGGCGGGTCTGAAGGAGCTGCCGTGCCTCATCGCCCAGGTGGGGGAGGAGGATTCAGCCCTGCTGGCACTGATGGAAAATCTCCAGCGCCGGGACCTGAACTACATGGAGGAGGCGGCGGCCATTGCCCAGCTGATACAGCGCTGGGGCCTGAGCCAGGAGGAAGCCGCCCGCAAGCTGGGCAAATCCCAGTCCGCCGTGGCCAATAAGCTGCGGCTGCTGCGCCTGCCGCCGTCGGTGGTAGCGCTGCTGGGCCAGGGCGATCTATCCGAGCGCCACGCCCGGGCGCTGCTGCGCCTGGCCGACGAGGAGGAGCAGATCGCCGCGGCCAAGACCATCATCCAGCGGCATATGAACGTGGCCCAGGCGGAGGAGTACATAGAGTCGCTGCTGCGGGAGATCCAGGCAACGCCGCCCCGCCGACGGCCCACCTTCATTCTCAAGGATGTGCGGCTGTTTCTCAATAGTTTGGATCGATCCCTGACGCTCATGCGCTCTGCGGGGGTGGAGGCGGGATGCTCCCGTCAGGATACGGAGGACGAGATCCTGCTCACCATCCGGATTCCCAAAGGCCGCCGGGTGGGGTGAAAGCAAAAACGGACTGAATTCAGTCCGTTTTTTGCCGCAGAAGTGCCGGCGTGTCTTGCAATACGGGAAAAAAGGCCCGCCAAACCCCAGCGGGGCGATGTGGGCATCGCCCCCTACGCAGAAAATAAGAAGCCGGGGCAGCACAGGTTGGCGGTCAAAAGACAGGGGGACAGGCAATGCGCCTGTCCCTCTGTGTGCTATAAATATTACTTCTTTTTCTTTGTCCGCTCCTCAATTTGCTTGCCCGCCCATTTGGCCAGGTTTACGCAGGCGGCAGCGGTGACCGCCAGCAGCACGGTGCCCAGGGCAAGCTGTTTTTTCGGCTTCATATCAGTACGCCAGCCTCTCTGCCAGGTAGGCCTTCAGCTCGCTGATAGGCACGCGCACCTGCTCCATGCTGTCCCGCTCACGGACGGTGACGCAGTTGTCCCCGGCCTTTTCGCCATCGCCCACGGTGTCAAAGTCCACGGTGATGCAGAAGGGTGTGCCCACTTCGTCCTCCCGGCGGTAGCGCTTACCGATGGAGCCGGTCTCGTCGAAGTCGATCATCCACTCCTTGCACAGTTCGTCGTAAATTTTCCGGGCCGGCTCGGACAGCTTCTTGCTCAGGGGCAGGATGGCTGCCTTGTAGGGGGCCAGAGCCAGGTGCAGATGCAGCACCACGCGCACGTCGTTCTTGCTCTCGTCTACCGTTTCCTCGTCGTAAGCGTCGCACAGCACCGCCAGCACGCTGCGCTCCACGCCCAGGGACGGCTCCACCACATAAGGGATGTAGCGCTGGTTGGTCTCGGGGTCAAAGTAGGTCAGGTCCTTGCCGGAGGTGTTCTGGTGCTGGGTCAGGTCGTAGTCGGTGCGGTCCGCCACGCCCCACAGCTCGCCCCAGCCGAAGGGGAAGAGGAACTCAAAGTCCGTGGTAGCCTTGGAGTAGAAGCACAGCTCCTCCGGGTCGTGGTCACGCAGGCGCAGGTTCTCGTCCTTCAGGCCGATGCCCAGCAGCCAGTTGTGGCAGAAGCTGCGCCAATACTGGAACCACTCCAGATCGGTGCCGGGCTTGCAGAAGAACTCCAGCTCCATCTGCTCAAACTCCCGGACCCGGAAGATGAAGTTGCCCGGGGTGATCTCATTGCGGAAGGACTTACCGATCTGGCACACACCGAAGGGCAGCTTGCGCCGGGTGGTGCGCTGGGTGTTGACGAAGTTGGTGAAGATACCCTGGGCGGTCTCGGGCCGCAGGTACACGGTGTTCTTGGCGTCCTCGGTGACGCCCTGGAAGGTCTTGAACATCAGGTTGAACTGCCGGATGTCGGTGAAATTATGCTTGCCGCAGGAGGGGCAGGGGATGGCCTTGTCATCAATGTACTCCTTCATCTCCTGCTGGGAAAAGGCGTCGATGGGCTTGGGCAGCTCCACGCCGTTTTCATGGCACCAATCCTCAATGAGCTTGTCGGCCCGGAAGCGCTCCTTGCACTCCTTGCAATCCATAAGAGGATCGGAAAAGCCCGCCAGATGGCCGCTGGCCACCCAGGTCTGGGGATTCATCAGAATGGCCGCATCCTGGCCCACATTGTAGGGATTTTCCTGGACGAACTTCTTCCACCAGGCCTTTTTGATGTTGTTTTTCAGCTCCACGCCCAGGGGGCCGTAGTCCCAGGTGTTGGCGAGGCCGCCGTAAATTTCGGAGCCTGCGAAAATGAAGCCGCGGTTTTTACACAGGGCAACGATTTTGTCCATGGTTTTCTCGGTATTTTTCATAGCGATTCTCCTTTATGGTAAAAATTTTTTAGTTCGGAAGAAATAAAAAACGCCCTGAACTGCCGACGCAGCTCAGGGCGAACTAAATCATAGTCCGTGGTTCCACCTGAATTCGGAAAGCTTCCGCACTCAACGGCTGTAACGGTGCCAACCGGCGGGCATTTCCTCCCGCAGCTCCGGGCCGCCACGCCCATCATTGCCTGTAATGCGTTAAGGGTATCACTTTTTGCCCCGGGAGTCAAGAGAAAATTTTCATTCGCTGACGCAATAAGGTGGAGTGTGTCCAGGCGGACAACGGCTTTGAGTTTACCAACCGTTTTCCCGGCAGTAAACGTGGCTTGCCGACGCCGGCTTTCTCCTATCGAGTTCGCTTTTTAAAAAACGGGAATAATTTTATTGGACGGCGATGGCATCTGTGGGGCAGCCCTCGGCCGCCGCCTGGGCGCTGATCTGTAGATCCACGGGAATGTCCTCCGTCTGGGCCTGGGCGGGCTGCCCCGGCAGCAGGGTGAACACCTCCGGGCAGACCGACGCGCACAGTCCGCACTGGATGCAGCTCTTCTGATAGACCATAGCCTTCATATTCGTTCCTCCTTATTGTAAATATGTAGGAAGCGAATTATGCGGTTGCCCGTGTGTGGGGCACGGGGCGTCGGGGACGCCGCCCCCTACGGCTTTTTACCGGTAAACGGTGCGTAGGGGTCGGCCTACCGGACGACCCGCACCGGGCCTGCACAAATTCTTATGCCCGTCCTGCGCATTTCCCCTCTCCATCATGCCCGCCGCCGGGCGAAAATATTCCCAGTTTTCCCTCTTGACAGGGGCAAATTGCCGTGATATATTAACCGTACTAATACGACTAATACACAAAAACACTCGGGAGGAGGGAGCATTGTGCTGCATTTGGACTATCGGGACAGCCGCCCCATCCACCAGCAGGTACGGGACGGACTGCGGCGGCTGATGGTGACGGGCGTTCTGCAGCCGGGGGATCAGCTGCCCTCCGTGCGCAAGCTGGCCACAGAGCTGGCCATCAATCCCAACACCATCCAGCGGGCCATCGCCCAGCTGGAGGCAGAGGGCTTTGTATACACCGTGTCCGGCCGGGGCAGTTTTGTGGCCGAAGACGGCGACCAGAACCGCCGCCGCATGGCCGAGCTTACAGAGAGTCTGCGGGACACCGTGGAGGAGCTGCGGCAGTTGGGCATGACAGAGCAGCAGTGGCTGGATCTGTGGAGAGAGGAGGAAGAAAAATGATCGAAGTAAAAAAATTGGTAAAAACCTTTGACGGCTTCACAGCTCTGGACAGCGCCACCCTCACCGTGCCCAAGGGGGCGGTGTACGGCCTGGTGGGCCCCAACGGCGCGGGCAAGTCCACACTCCTGCGCCACATCACCGGGGTCTACAAGCAGGACAGCGGCCAGGTGCTAATAAACGGCGTGCCTGTCTTTGAAAACCGCCACGCCAAGGAGCGGGTGGTGTCCATCCCCGACGACTGGTTCTTCTATAACCAATCCACCATCCGAGAGATGGCCAAGCTCTACGCGGGCATGTACCCCAGGTTCGACTGGGGGCGCTTCGAAAAGCTCCGGGGACTGTTCTGCCTGCCGGAAAAGAAAGCCATCCGCCGCATGAGCAAGGGCATGCAGCGCCAGGCGGCCTTTTGGATCACCATGAGCTGCATGCCAGAGTACCTGGTGCTGGATGAGCCGGTGGACGGCCTGGACCCGGTGATGCGCCGCCAGGTGTGGCAGGTGCTGCTGGACGATGTGGCTGCCCGGGGCACTACGGTGCTCCTCTCCAGCCACAACCTCCGGGAGCTGGAGGATGTGTGCGACCATGTGGGCATCATGGATCAGGGCAAGGTGCTCCTGGAGCGCACCCTCTCCGACCTGCAGGACAGCACCGTGAAAATTCAGGTGGCCTACCCCACGCCCCAGGAGCCTGCCCTCCCCGCGGAGCTGCAAGTGCTCCATCATTCTCAGGTGGGCCGGGTCCACACCTACATCATGCGCGGCAGCAGCGAGGAGATTTGCCGCCGCATGCAGATCACAAGCCCCCTGCTGCTGGAGGCCATTCCCCTGACCCTGGAGGAAATCTTCATCTATGAATTAGGAGGTGCGGACGATGCTGCTCACAATATCCTTATTTAACCGATCCCTGCTGCGCAGCGATCTGCGCCGCTGCTGGCCGCTCTTTGCCGGGTACACATTCCTGTGGTTCCTGATCCTGCCTCTGCGGCTGTGGAACGGCATCCCCGCAGGCACACTGGCAGGAGATGTGGACGCCGCTAAGCACGTGACCCTGGAGGCCATCGGCACGGCCACCTCCTGTGCCATCTGGATCAACCTCATTTTCGGCATCGTGCTGGCCATGGCGCTGTTTTCCTACCTGTCCAGCTCCCGGGCCACCTATGGCATGCACAGCTTTCCCGCAAGCCGTGCATGCCAGTTCGGCACCCATGTGCTGTGTGGCACAGGCGGCGCAGTCTGCTGCAGCGCAATCATTTTCCTGCTCACGATGCTTCCCCAGAGCGCAGCGGCCTGCTGGGGCCCCACCCTGTCGTGGCTGGCATTCAACCTGGTGACCTTCCTGCTGTTTTTCGCCCTGGGCATCGTCTGCTGCATGCTGTGTGCCTGGCTGCCGGCCATGGCTGTGGCCTTCGGTGCGCTGAACTGCACTGCCGTCCTCTGCCGCATCCTGATGGACACCATGTGCAGTCTCTTTTATCTCAGCTATAAAGACAACGTATTCTCCATGGGCCGGGACAACATCGTGGTCTGGCTCACCCCGGCCCTGCGCCTGACCCTGGATCTGAAGGAAACATACGCAGACGGAAGCGACGCGCTCCTGACTCACGCCGCCTGGAGGAGCCTGCTGGTATACGGCATCGCGGCTCTGGTGCTGCTGGCGGCCAGCCGGCTGCTCTACGGCATCCGCCGCAGCGAAGCCTCCGGCGACACCCTGGCCTTCCGGCCCCTGCGCCCGGTGGTGCGGTGGGTAGTGGGCCTGCTGGGTGGCCTGGGCCTGGGCCTGCTGCTGGCGCTGATCCTCAGCTGCACCAGCAACACCGTGGCGCTGCTGGCCTGCATCATCGTCCTGAGCTTGGCGTGCATGATCGGCTCCCAGATGCTCATCGCCCGCACGCCCCGGGTTTTCGGCAAGCTCTGGCCGGAGCTGCTGGCCCTGTGCGCGGTGCTCATCGCCCTGTGCCTGTGCGTCAAGGCCGACCTCTTCGGCTTTGAGCGGCGGGTCCCCCAGGCGGATCAGGTGGAGTCGGCAGAGATTGTCTGCGGTGCCCTGGCCCACCGCCCCGCCCAGTTCGATTCCCCCGATGAGATCGACACCATTCTCCGGGCTCATCACGCTCTGGCTGACCGCACCATTCCCAAGGGCGGCTACACCGAGTATGGCCGCAGCTTCCTCATCACCTACAACCTGAAAGACGGCGGAAGGCTCTCCCGCCAATACTATCTCCCCACGTCGGACATGGCCATCGTGCAGCCCTTGCTGGAGACGGACACCTTCCGCCGCAGTCTGGTGCTGGATTCCGCCGGCACTGTGTCCGCCGAAAGCCTCCGCTACGGTTGGGTATCCATCCCCACGGCAGAGGTTTCCCGGGAGCTGACGGCCCAGCAGTGCAATGCCCTGTATAAGGCCACTCTGGAGGACATCGCGGCCATGGACATGACCGACACCAGCCTCTACAGCAACCAGAACTGCCTGGTGCAGATCACCCTGGATGACACGGTACATGACCGGGAATTCTCCATTTACCTCAACCGCCAGTGCACCCGCACTCTGGCGCTGCTGCAGGAGTGGGACATCATCCAGACCCCTGAGGACGCTTTCGGCATAGATGATAAGGGCGACTACGCAGACACCATCGAATACCCCGGCATTACTGTACCCTACAGCGCATGAGCAAGAAAGCCCCACCGGCGGTGGGGCTTTCTTGCTGCGGTCACAGGGCGGCACCGCCGCGGGGGTACTGCCCATGTCCCTCAAAAGGCCTTCCTGCCTCGCTTTTTAGCCCTCCTCCCCCTTTCTCTCTGCCTTTTCACGGAAAAAAACAAGTTAAACGACTAAAATTTATAATATCCTCGTATTGAAAATCAAATTTCCCCGTTTTATAATGAAAAAAAAGCTCTTTGGAGGCAAAAGGATGAACGAGATCTATGTAACCGGCCACCGCAATCCGGACACAGATTCCATTGTGGCCGCTATATCCTACGCCGCGCTGCGCAACGCCCTAGGCGACCGGCGCTATGTGGCGGCCCATCTGGGCCATGTCAGCGATGAATCCAGCCGTATGCTCAAGCATTTCGGCATTGACGAGCCCCTGGCTATCCGCACCGTCCGCACCCAGGTCTGCGACCTGGACTATGATACCCCCCCCTGTCTGAGTTCCTCGGTCACCATGGACCGGGCCTGGCACGTGATGCGCGACCAGCGCATCTCCGCCGTCCCTGTGGTGAATGACGACGGGACCCTCTATGGCATGCTCTCCGCCGGCGACATCGCCACCTTCAGCATGGAGACCCTGGTGGACAGTCGTGTGGACGAGCTGCCGGTGTTCAACCTGGTCAGCGTTCTGGAGGGCCGCATTGTCAACGAGGGCAGCGGCATTCCCACCAGCATCAGCGGCAATGTGGTGGTGGCCATGCCCCAGAGTGCTGAAAACCTGCGCTTTTCCGGCAGCGACAACGTCGTCCTGTGCGCCAGCCAGCCGGACATGATCCAGCGGGCGCTGGAGTACCACGTCAGCTGCCTGATCATCTGCCGGGCAGACGTTGACCAGGAGCTGGAGAACTACACCGGCGACACCTGCATCATCTCCACCCCCTTCCCCGCTGGCCGCGCCTGCCGCCTGATCTACCAGGCTATTCCCATCTCCCGGCCCTGCCAGCGGGGCGAGATTGTGTGCTTCCATCTGGACGACTATATCGATGATGTCCGGGAGGTGGTGCTCAAGAGCCGCTACCGCAGCTACCCGGTGTTGGATAAAAACGAAAAAGTCGTGGGCACCCTGTCCCGCTATCACCTGCTCCGTCCCCGGCGCAAGCAGGTGGTGCTGGTGGATCACAATGAGTTTGCCCAGTCTGTGCCGGGCCTGGACCAGGCGGAGATCCTGGAGATCATCGACCACCACCGTCTGGCGGATATCCAGACCGGCCAGCCCATCTATGTGCGCAACGAGCCCGTGGGCAGCACCAATACCATCATCGCCTCCATGTACCAGGAGCATGGGGTCATCCCCTCCGGGCCTATGGCGGGCCTCATGGCGGCGGCCATATTGTCGGATACGGTGATGTTCAAGTCCCCCACCTGCACCAAGCGGGATATTTCCATGGCCCAGCGCCTGGCCCGCATCGCCAATATCAAGCTGGATGACCTGGGCAAGGAGTTGTTCTCCTCCGTCAGCCCGGATAAGCCCGTGCAGGAGCTCATCGCCTCGGATTTCAAGGAGTTCCACATTGCCGAGCAGATGCTGGGCGTGGGGCAGATCACCTGCCTGGACTCCCTGGACATCATGAGCCGCAAGGACGAGCTGCTGAAGGAAATGACCCGCCTGCGGGACGAGCATCACTACGACATGGTGATCCTCATGCTGACGGATGTGCTGCTGGAGGGTACGCAGCTGCTCTATGTGGGCAGCGACGACGCCATCCGCAACGCTTTCTCGGTGGAGCCCAAGGACAACACCCTGTTCCTGCCCGGCGTCATGAGCCGCAAAAAGCAGATCATCCCCATGCTCACTGCCCTGTGGGGCTAAAGATTTTTGGCGAAAAAGCTTTGCCTTTTCTGCCAAAGGGCTTACAGCCGGCTGCGCGCATAATTTTGAGCCGATTAAAACGCAAAACTCCCGGAAACGAATTCCGGGAGTTTTTTTGAAAATTTTTCCGGTTCCTGTAAGAAACACGCTCCGATGGTGTCTATAAAAGTGAAAGGCCAAAGGAAAGGAGGGGAGAGGACTATGGACGATGCCGCCATTGTGGCGCTGTTTTGGGCCCGGGATGAGCGCGCCATCCCGGCTGCGGCGGAAAAATACGGTGCCTACTGCGCCGGCATCGCCGGAAGCATCCTGCCCGACCGGCGGGACGCGGAGGAATGCGTCTGCGACACCTATCTCCGGGCGTGGAGCGCCATGCCGCCCCACAGACCTGCGGTGCTTGCGGCATTTTTGGGCCGGATCACCCGGAACCTGGCCCTGAACCGGCTGCGCAGCGCCGCCGCGCAGAAACGGGGCGGCGGAGGAGCGGAGGCGGTTTTTGAGGAGCTACAGCACATCGTCTCCGACCGGGACACCCCCGAGATAGCTCTGGACCGCCGGGAGCTGCTGGCCGCTATCAATGACTTCCTGGCCGCCCTCCCGGAGACCAAGCGCCGCATTTTTGTCTGCCGCTACTGGTATTTTGACAGCGTGCCCGACATCGCCCGGCGCTTCACCCTCTCGGAAAACCATGTCTATGTCACTCTCCACCGCCTGCGCTTACAGCTGCGCCGCCGCCTTTCGGAAAGGGGCTTTATGCTATGAAAAAAGAAGATTTTTCCCTGGTCCTGGGGGACATCCGGGACGACTTTATTGCCCGGGCCCATGAACCCGTCCGCCCCCGCCGGGCCGCACCCACCTGGCGCCGCTGGAGCGCGGCGGCCTGCCTGTGTCTGGTCACGGCCATAGCCGTGCTGCTGACGGCCCGCTACCTGCCGCTGAAAGATTATAAGGACGGAGACACGAACTATTCCCCCAGCCAGCCCCTCACAAACTACCAAATCGGCGTCGAAGCCTGCTACAAGGCCCCGGACCCCGGCGAGTATTTCTGCTTTGTGGAGGTCAACGCCGCCCGAAAGCAGTACGCGGGCCGGGATGTGAAGTTCCTTTTAGAAATGGATGTATTCCAAAATGGGGAACAGGTAGCCGCCGGAAGCCTGGGCGGTGAATTTAAGCGTTTGGCCGCCCTGGGCTATGACCTCCGCCTGGTGAATTTGCAGGAACAGGACGAAGACCTGATCATCACCTGGCCCATCGCAGTGGGCCTGTTCACCGAGGAGCAGATTCGGAATTTTCCCGTAAATTCCGAGTATGGCTACGCTTTCCGTTTCCCCACCAACCCCGACGGTACCCCCGTTCAAATAGAGGAACCCAATCTCATTACCGCCGCCGATGTCTCATCATTGCCGCCCACCGGCACCCTGTCCACGCCATAAGAGCAGGCACCCCCCGCACCCAGCGGCCATGCTTAGGGGCGGCGTCCTCGACGCCCCGCTTTACCGCGCTCCTTGTGCCCGTCCGTAGGGGCGACCCTCGCGGTCGCCCGCGGGAGGGGAAATCG
>URSX01000038.1 GCA_900550615.1 uncultured Eubacteriales bacterium | reverse complement strand
CAATGGCTGCCGCCCCCCCAAGCGTCGTCGCGTGTAATCGGAACAAGGAGGATAAATAGATTATGGCTAAGAATATGCAGCCTATCGCCAAGCGTTGCAAGGCGCTGGGTATCTCTCCTGCTGTCATGGGTTACGCCAAGAAGGATACCAAGCGCAACCCCGGCGGCCAGATGAGAAAGAAGAAGAGCGAGTATGCCATCCAGCTCAATGAGAAGCAGAAGGTCAAGTTCGTCTACGGCATCCTGGAGAAGCAGTTCCGTATGTATTACGAGAAGGCTACCGGTATGCCCGGCAAGACCGGCGAGAACCTGCTGACACTGGTTGAGCGTCGTCTGGACAATGTGATCTATCGTCTGGGCTTTGCCATGACCCGCCGCGAGGCCCGTCAGCTGGTGAGCCATGCGCATTTCACCGTCAACGGCAAGAAGGTGAACATTCCTTCCTACCTGGTGCGCGTGGGCGATGTGATCGAGGTCAAGGAGAGCAGCCGCTCCTCCGCCGCCTTCAAGCGCTTCACAGCAGAGGATGCTCCTCTGGTCACCGTTCCCACTTGGTTGGAGCGTGACAAGAATGCGCTGAAGGGCACTGTGACCAGAATGCCCGCTCGTGATGACATTGATATGCCCATTGAGGAACACCTCATCGTCGAGCTGTACTCCAAGTAATAGGGTCGAGACCCTCAAACTGCACTGGAATCGAATACGGTGCGGAGTATAAACTCCGCCCAACTGAAATGAAGGAGGGTACTGCATGATCGAAATTGAGAAGCCTCAGATCGAGTGTATTGAAACACCTGGTGATGCTTCCTATGGAAAGTATGTGATCGAACCCCTGGAGCGTGGCTACGGAACGACCCTGGGCAATGCCCTGCGCCGGATCCTGCTCTCTTCTCTGCCCGGCACGGCAGCCACCAGCATCAAGATCGCCGGTGTGCAGCACGAATTCTCCACCATCCCCGGTGTCAAGGAGGATGTGACGGAGATCGTCCTGAACATGAAGAATCTGCTGACCAAGCTGCATTGTGAGGGCACCAAGACCGTCTTCATCGAGGCCGCCGGCCCCTGTGAAGTCACCGCCGCAGACATCAAGGCCGACGGCGAGGTGGAGGTCCTCAATCCCGAGCTGCACATTGCCACTCTGGATGTAGGCGCCACCCTGAGCATGGAAGTGACGCTGAGCCACGGCCGCGGCTATGTGTCCGCTGACCGGAACAAGGCGATGCGTCCCGGCGTCATTGGCGTCATCCCCATTGACTCTATCTATACGCCCGTGTATAAGGTCAATTACACGGTAGAGAAGACCCGTGTGGGCAGCATGTCCGACTTTGACAAGCTGACCCTGGAAGTGTGGACGGATTCCACCATCTCCGCCCGGGACGCTGTGTCTCTGGGTGCCAAGATCCTCTGTGACCATTTTGCCCTGTTCACCGACCTGTCCGATAATGTGGGCAGCGAGCCTGTCCTTGCGGAGAAGGCCGGAGATGACCAGAGCAAGCAGCTGCAGATGACCATTGAGGAGCTGGATCTGTCTGTGCGCAGCTTCAACTGCCTCAAGCGAGCCAACATCAACACCGTGGAGGATCTAATCTCCAAGACGGAGGACGAGATGATGAAGGTCCGCAATCTGGGACGCAAGTCTCTGGAGGAAGTTATCAACAAACTGGCCATGATGGGTCTGCATCTGGCCGGCGAAGAAAACAACTAACTTGCGCCTTGCAGCGCAGTAGATCCTTACAAGGAGGAAACAGAAATGCCCGGAACTCGTAAGCTCGGTAAAACTACCGATCAGCGCATGGCGATGCTCCGTCAGCAGGTCACCGATTTCCTGGATAACGGCCGTATGGAAACCACCATTACCCGTGCCAAGGAGATCAAGCCCCTGGCTGAAAAGATGATTACCCTGGGCAAGAAGGGTGATCTGGCAGCCTATCGTCAGGCTTTGAGCTTCATCACCAGAGAGGATGTGGCGCACAAGCTGTTCAAGGAGATCGCTCCTGAATACGCAGAGCGCAACGGCGGTTACACTCGCATCATCCGCACCGGCGTTCGCCGTGGCGATGCTGCTGAGACGGCCCTCATCGAGCTGGTCAAGTAAGCAGTCCAAATAAAAAAGCCCTTTGCTATGATGCCCGCGTCATAGCAAAGGGCTTTTTTTGCACGGGCGAGTGCCCTGGTAAAAATATTCGTAGGGGCGACCCTCGCGGTCGCCCGCCCCACCGTACTCCTTGCCCAAATACTGTTATGCTGTGCTTTCGTATTGTCCCTGTGTCACCATCCGCTGGCCGCTCACGTGGGCCCACGCTGCCCTGGCGTGGCATGGACACCCTCTGCGTCTACCGCCCGGTCGGAGAAACCGCTACTCGCCTTGTCATGTTCCCGTAGGGGTCGGCCTTCTGGACGACCCGTTTCACTGCACTTCTTGTCATCCCGCAGGGCGGGGTGACCACACCCCGCTGCCTCCATAAAACCCACCACGTCCCCGTCCCAACCGTCCCCACCGGGTCTTGCGCGGAGTGAAACGGAATGGTATACTGAACGTGTAAAATTGAAGTTGCCGAAAAAACAGGCCGCGCAACCTGAGGTAGGTGGTAAAACCACCCTGTGGCCTGTATGATAGAGAAAAAAGATGGGGAGGATACGACTGATGCAGACAGTACGCTGCGCCGCCTGCGGCAGGCGCTATGATTACCGCCAGGAGGGCTGCTGCCCCCACTGCGGCGCCTATAACCGCCCGCCCCGGCGGGAATGGGTGCAAGCCGACGGCACCATCCGCCACTGCGAGGACCGCACCCAGGCTCAGCCCCGTCCCGGCAAGGTGTGCTATGAGGGAAAGGTCTGCTTTGAGGAGCAGGCCCGCAAATCCCGGAAAAAACCAGCCTCCACCTCTGCCCACGGCGGCGAGCGGGTGGTGAAAAGTGTGCAGAAGCCCTTCAAACCCCGCTCCTCCGGGAGGAGAGGACAGAATAGCAGCGTTGGTGCAGCGCTGGTCGGTATCGTGCTGCTGTTTGTTCTTATAATGGTGAAAAACAGCGGCCTGTTGGATCACTTAGGCGGCGATCCGGATGAAATACCTGCCACGCCCAAGTATAACTATGAGAATGTCATCGACGTGTCCTGCGGCGAGGCCTTCTGGATCACCGATGACCTGGCCCTGCAGTTCATGGGCTACCTGCCGGACGAGGAGGGCCAGACGAACCTGTTTTATCTATCCAATGACTATGACCGCGCTATGCAGCTGCTGTCGGATGGCACCATCACCATCGACGATGAGGACGGAGACACCTACGTCGTCCCCAATGTAAGCTATGACTGGATCCGTCTCGATGCCCCCTCGGATGTGCAGTGGCAGACGCTGCATATCGAAACCACTGAGGGAGTGATCACAGTCCGGGACTTATATCCGGCCGATGACAGCATGAGTGAATGGGTGTGGATGATCCCCGACGAGGACACCATACAAGAGTCACTGGAGTAGTCGATACCGGCATAGTAAAAAGCAGACCGCATTCGCGGTCTGCTTTTTAGATCAGATACAGATGATCCGGCTTACATGCCGGCGGCGACCATGCAGTCCAGCACCAGGGTCAGAACAACAAACACAGCGCCCACCCACTTGGTAGCCTTGGCCAGCTTGGCGTCGATGGTACGGGCCTTGCCCTTGGACATATAGGAGTCGGCAATACCGCCAATAGCGCCGGACAGTCCCTGGCTCTTGCCGGACTGGAACAGCACGATCAGGATCAGAATGAGAGCCGTCAGCAGATGTACGATGGTTAAAGCGATCAACATAATTTATCTTCCCTCCGATTTATTGGATACCCGTAGGCATAATATCCATCAAGTAATATTCATCATAGCATATCGCAGTAAAAATTGCAAGCAGAAAAATAAAAAGAAATAGCAAAAAATAATCGAACAGTTGTTGCAATTCTGGAAAAGAGGTGGTATAATAAGCGCAAAGAAGCTATGATACGCTCCTTTCTGCCTTAACTTCATAGAGAGTCGAAAAACAGGGCGGCGGGATACCGGGGCGATTTTCCGCCGCAGAGCGTTGTGAATTGATAAAAATATACAGGAGGGGACAGGCATGCAGAAACTCACTGCCATGCAGCAGAAAATATATGATTATATAGCCGATGCCATCCGTACCCAGGGCTATCCGCCTTCCGTCCGGGAGATCGGGGAGGCCGTGGGGCTGAAATCCCCCTCCACGGTGCATTTTCACATGAAGCATCTGGAGGAGCTGGGCTATATCAGCAAGAGCGGCCGAAAGGGCCGGGCCCTGACGCTGGTGGGGCCGGTTGTGTCTGCCGCCCCGGAGCCCCCGGCTCCGGGGGAGCCGTATTCTGCGCCCGGCCGTGTCCCGGTCTTGGGCGATGTGGCCGCCGGCACACCGATTTTGGCCCAGGAGTGCATTGACGATTATATCCCCTTTGACACCCAGGGCCGCGATGGGGAGTATTTTGCCCTGCGGGTCCGGGGTGAGTCCATGCTGAATGCGGGCATTCTCCCCGGGGATCTGGTGGTGGTGCACCGGCAGAGCGTGGCGCAGAATGGAGAGATCGTTGTGGCCCTGCTGGAGGATGAGGCCACGGTGAAACGCCTGTCCCGGCGAAACGGGCAGGTGTGGCTCCTGCCGGAAAACGAAGCCTACAGCCCCATAGACGGTCGGTACGCCTCTATTTTGGGAAAGGTCGCCGCCGTCCTGCGTACATACTCCTGAATCAGAGAAGATAAAAAAGAATTCCAGCAGCTGACTGCTGGAATTCTTTTTATTACAGATTGAAACCCGGAATGTTCAGTCCGCCGGTGAGTCCCTGCATGCTGTTTTCCATGGCGTCCTCCGCCTGGCGCAGAGCCTCGTTCACAGCGGAGATCACCAGATCCTGCAGCATCTCCACATCCTCCGGATCCACTGCCTCCGGCTGGATGGCAAGCTCCGTGAGCTGACGCTTGCCGCTGACCGTGGCCTTCACCACGCCGCCGCCTGCGGTGGCGGAGAAAAAGGCGTTCTCCACATCCGTCTGGGCCTTTTCCATCTCCTGCTGCATCTTCAGGATCTTCTGCTGCATTTGCTGCTGCTGGCGCATCATGCCGGCTCCGCCGGTAAATCCGCCTCTTGCGCTGTATCCTTTTGCCATGATTCTATCGCTCCTTATTTGATATTGAAATGATCCAACCGGCTGCCTTCAGCCAGCAATTCATTCATTCGATCCGTCCCGGAGGGAGATGCTTCCCAGGGGGGTGTCTGGGGCATGGGCGGCTCTTCCCGGGGAGTTTCATCTCCCATCGGAGCTGCCGTATTTCTGCCCGGTTCAGATGTTGTGTTTGCAGCGGGATTTGTAGTGAAATTTGTAGTGGTATTTGTAGCGGTGCCGGTAGTCATATTTGACGGGGTATCGGGCCGTTGTCTGGCCGGGGGCTTCACCTGCCCCAGAGTGAATACCACACGCACGGCCCCGCCGATCTCCTCCGCCGTGACGTTTTCCAGAACCTGGTTCACCTCGGGACAGTCCAGATAATTTTTCACCATTTCGTCCCGGCAGACCACGGTCAGCACACCGTCCGCCAGCGTGCCGGAAGCGCCGTTGAGAAACACCCGCTTGTCCACCCGCAGGGCGCCCTTGTAGCGGTTTTGCAGCCGCTGCCAGATGTCGCTGTCCCCTGCGGAGACGGGGGATTTTTCCGCCTGGGAAGGGGCGGGAGCCGGCTTCCTTTCCGGCTGCTTTGGCTCGGGCTCTGCGGGGGTTGCAGGCGCTGATTCCTTCTGGGGTTTGGCTGCGGCCGCAGGCTGCGGAGCGGGCGCGGCAGCGGGGGTGGGCACCGGAATGGGCGCAGGCGTAGGCGCGGAAACCTCCGCCGGGACAAAGCCCTTGGCGGCGGCCCGTTCCAGCCGCTCCAGCCGGGCTGTCAGCGCCGCCGGACTGCCGCACAAACTCTCGTCGCACAGCTTCATCAGGCACAGCTCCGCCTCCGTGCGCAGACTGCTGCCGCCCAGGGCGGCCAGGGTCTGGCCGAGAATTTCCAGCATGAAGATCAGCCGGCTGCCGGGGGCCAGGGATGCAAGGCTTTCCAGAGTTTTCCCGTCATAGAGACCCGTGAGCAGCACGCTGCCGCCCTGGGGCGCAGAGCGCTGGATCAGCAGATCCCGGCACAGGTCGGAAAGCTCCCGCAGCAGGGCGGAAATGTCCTTCCCGTCCCGGTAGAGCTTGTCAAAAAGCAGCAGCGTATCCTGGGTATTCCGCTGCAGAATGAATTGCAGCAGCTGGGCCGTCTGCACGCCGCCGGCCAGTCCCAAAAGCTCCAGAATGGCGGCACTGTTCAGAGTGTCCTCGCAGCTGCGGCACTGGTCCAGCAGGCTCAGAGCATCCCGCATGGCACCGTTTGCCATCCGGGCCAGAATGTCCGCTCCATCAGGAGTCAAGTCGATGTGCTCCTCCCCGGCGATATAGAGCAGCTGCCGGGCGATGTCATGGGGCAGGATGCGCTTGAAGGAATACCGCTGGCAGCGGGAGAGAATGGTGGCAGGGACCTTGTGCAGCTCCGTGGTGGCCAGAATAAACACCAGATGCTCCGGCGGCTCCTCCAGGATCTTCAGCAGGGCGTTGAAGGCCGGGGTGGAGAGCATGTGCACCTCATCGATGATGTACACCCGTTTTTTCAGCACAGAGGGGGTATACACCGCCTCCTCCCGGAGGGCGCGGACATTGTCCACGCCGTTGTTGCTGGCAGCGTCCAGCTCGGTGATATCCAGAAGCCGGCCCTCGTCGATCCCCCGGCAGGCCTCGCACTGGTTGCAGGGAGCACCGTCCACAGGGTGCAGGCAGTTGATGGCCTTGGCCAAAATCCGGGCGCAGGTGGTCTTGCCGGTGCCCCGGGTGCCAGTGAAAAGATAGGCATGGCCCGTGCGGCCCTCAGCCACCTGGCGCTGAAGCGTATCGGTGATATGCTGCTGCCCCACCACCTGAGAAAAAGTGGTGGGCCGCCACTTGCGGTAGAGCGCCTGATACATGAGCCTGCCTCCCTTAATAAAAGCATCGCAGATTTCGCGTCCGAAGACGCGAAGAATTTAAATCATTTTTCCCCGAGACATGCGCGTGGGGGAAAATACCGCTCAGCCCGAAAGTGTAGAATTTTGACGCAGAGCGTCAAAATTATGCGCGCAGCGGGCTGCAAACCTTTTCGTGAAAATTCCTTTGGAATTTTTACGAAAATAGATAGTCCTCCCCGTGAAGCCACAGAGCCGGCGCCCTTGCGGCACATGGATGATCCCTCTTAATGCTGCTCGGTTCCCCGCCTGACATGATTCGTGGGTATCCATTGCGCAAGACCGGCTCCGCAGCTTCACACGGAGGACTGTCAATGGATATATTCTACTACAAGTCTGAGCTTTTGGCAACAGAAAAAACGCAGATATGGGGGCAGATCACAAAAAATTCACAGGAGAGACCTTGCTTTTTTCGGAAAATGGGATAAGATAAGTACCATAAGAAGGGATTGCGGATCGCCCGGGGTGCGGTGCGCAGAGTTTTACGGATTGCCACACCAGTGACGTCGGTCAGTGGTTCGCAATGACAGGTTTTTGCAAGGGGTGTGGTGTATGACGGGACCTATGGGTCCCGCCCACGGACGACCGCGAGGGTCGCCCCTACAGAAGCGTGACAAGACGTGATAAGAAACGGGACGATATAGGGATCGGCCCCTGCGAATATAGTTTATACATTTGATTTTATATACAAAAGTCAGAAAGGAAGCGCGATTTATGACTAAGATCGATATTGTGTCCGGCTTTTTGGGAGCGGGTAAGACCACACTCATCAAGAAAATGCTCCAGGAGGCATTCCAGGGTGAGAAGCTGGTGCTCATTGAAAACGAATTCGGCGAGATCAGTATTGACGGCGGATTTTTGAAGGACTCCGGCGTGCAGATCAGCGAAATGTCCTCCGGGTGCATCTGCTGCTCCCTGGTGGGCGACTTCGGCAAGGCCCTGGTAGACGTGCAGAAGAAGTTCACCCCGGACCGCATCCTCATTGAGCCCTCGGGAGTGGGTAAGCTCTCCGATGTGATCTTGGCGGTGGAGAACACTGTGAAGGATGTGCCGGAGATGAAGCTGAACTCCTTCGTCACCGTGGCGGACGCCGCCAAGGTGAAGGTGTACATGAAGAACTTCGGCGAGTTTTTCAACAACCAGATCGAGACTGCCGGCACCATCATCCTCAGCCGCACCCAGAAGGTGAGCCCGGAGAAGCTGGAGGCTGCCGTGGCTTTGCTGCGGGAGAAGAACAAGGACGCTGCCATCATCACCACCCCCTGGGATCAGCTGGACGGCAAGACCATTCTGGCCGCGATGGAAAAGGTATCTCTGGCGGACGAGCTGATGGAGCGCATCCGGGCCGAGCATAAGGCCGAGGAGGAAGAGCATCACCATCATCACCACCATGACCATGACCACGAGGATCATGACGAGCACCATCATGAGCATGACCATCACGACCATGACGAGGATGAGGACGAGGAGCACGAACACCATCACCATCATCACGAGGACGGGGACGAGTGCTGCCACGGGCATGAGCATGAACATCATCACGACCATGACCACGAAGAGCACGAGCACCACCATCACCACGACGGCGAGTGCGACGACCCGGAGTGCTCCTGCCACCACCATCACCACCACGCCGACGAGGTGTTCACCAGCTGGGGCGCAGAGACGCCTAAGACCTTCTCGGAGGCGGACATTGACCGGATTCTCACGGCTCTGGACGGCGGCGAATACGGCGCTATTTTGCGGGCCAAGGGCATCGTGCCCTGCGAGGGCGGCAAGTGGCTGCACTTTGACTATGTGCCCGAGGAGCACGAGGTGCGCTTCGGCCCGGCGGACTACACCGGACGGCTGTGCGTCATCGGCTCCAAGCTGGACGAGGGCAAGCTGAAAGAGCTGTTCGGCCTGTAAACCTGTAAGGGAGAAAAAACATGGACATTCCTGTATATCTCGTTGCCGGATTTTTGGACGCCGGCAAAACAAACTTCATAAACGGCATCCTCAAGGACGGCTTTGCCGCCGAGGACAAGACCCTGCTCATCCGCTGTGAGGAGGGGGAGGAGGACTACGACCCCCATGCGCTGATGAATGTATTCACCTACACCGTGGAGGAGCAGGAGGAGCTGACGCCGGAGCTTTTCAAAAAGCTGGAAAAGCAGTATAAGCCCAAGCAGGTCATCATCGAGTACAACGGCATGTGGATGATGGAGCCCCTGTACCGGGACGGCCTGCCGGGGAACTGGATCCTGTACCAGATCATCTGCCTGATGGACGCGCACACCTTTGAGCCGTACCTGAAAAACATGGGGCAGCTGGTGATGGAGAAGGTGTCCAATGCCGACATGATTATTTTCAACCGCTGCAACGAGGCACTGCGGGAGGATCTGCGCAAGCGGAACCTGCGCATGGCCAACCGCCGGGCGGACATCTACCTGGAAAACGAGGACGGCACCAGCGAGGAGTACGTCACCGAGGACATGATGCCCTTTGACCTGTCCTCGGGACACCTGGAGGTGGCGGATGAGGACTACGGCATCTGGTATGTGGATCTGATGGATCACCCGGAGCGCTACGAGGGGATCAGCGTCACCTTTAAGGCACTGATGTGCCATTCCAAGAAGTTCAAGGGCGTGGATTGCCCGGGCCGCTTTGCCATGGTGTGCTGCGAGAACGACATGCAGTTTCTGGCTCTGGTGTGCAAGGGCGAGGGTATGGACCGCTTCAAGAACCGGGAGTGGGTGAAGATCCACGCCACGGTGAAAAAGGAGCAGTGCGAGGCCTACCAGGGCGAGGGGCCGGTGTTGTATGTGGACCGGGTCAGTGCTTGCCAGAAGCCGGATCCGGAGACAGTCTCCTTCTGAATGAGGGCAGAGCCTTTGCCCGCTGAGGTGGGAGAAGGCAAAAGAACAAAAGCCTCGCAGAGTTCGCGTCCGCATACGTGAAAAATTGAGAGCATTTTCTCTGGCGACCTGTGCGTGAGAGAAAATACTTCTCCGGCTGCCAGCGCATCATTTTGCCATTTCGCGGCAAAATTATGCGCGCAGCAGACTTGGGGCCTTTTGCCCGGAAAACCAGAGGACTTTTCGACAGTTTAAACAAACGCACGGAGCTATGCCCCGTGCGTTTGTTTTGTCATAGATTATAGATTGTGGATGTCATTGAGCAGGTCGTCCAAAGGAAGCTGCCGGAGGGTATCCTCCAGAGAGGCATCGGAGGGCAGCGTTTCCTCCTGGGCGGGCGGGGCATCGGCCGGGGCCGGGGATTCCGGGGCGGCCTCGGCAGAGGAGGGCTCCGGCGTGGGGGCATCATCGGCGGCGTCCGGAATGGACAGAGGAGTTTCCTCTGGTGCGGGGGACGCGGTATCCGTGGAGGGTTCCGGCGCGGAAGAGGCTTCTTCCGGATGGGAAGTGGGACCCGGTTCGGCCTGCGGCGTGGGGAAGACATCCTGGGGGAGGGAGATGCCGGGCTCCTGAGGGGCGGCAGCATCCGCCGACTGGGTTTCTATCTCCGCATCGGAAGTCGGGAGAGCGGGAGCGGACAGAAGGCGCAGCTTTCTGCCCCGGCGGCCACAGAGGGCGGCAAGGACGATCGCCAGCACCAGGAGCAGAGCTGCCGCGCCGCCGGCGATATACACATACAGCATGGGCAGGCGCAGGGTTCGGCCGCCATCATCGGAGAAGACGGCGCCGCTGAAGCGTTGAAGGGTGTCGTTCTGGGAATCGTAGGTGTAATAGCCGCAGGTACCGGCGGTGTCCATCAGGTACAGGACGGAAAAGTCTGGCAGAGAGGCATCCTGATAGGTCCAGCCGTCCAGCGTCTGGCCAAAGGCAGTGACGGAGCCGAAGGTGAGGCCGGGAATGGTCTGCTTGCCGGTGGGAACACCGACATAGACGTAGGAGTCGGTCAGGGGCAGATAGGGGGAGAGAACGCCTACCTCCGGGGAATAGAGGTAAAATCCGGCATGGGAGCTCTCATCCACCAGATACAGAAGGGTCTGACCGGAGGCATTGGCCCAGGCGGGGATGGTCTCGCCGTTGTGGGGGATGCTGGAGACGGTGAAGCCGGCGGGGGCCGTTACGCCGGCGATATCCTTCACCACGCCCAGCTTCCCGCTGCCATAGGAGAGGAACACCGTGGGGGCCTGGGCCACCTGGGCGGTGATGGTGTAGGTTCTGACGGAGCCGTTTTCGGCGGTGACTACTACGGACAGCATGTTTTCACCGCTCTGAAGGGCAATCTCCCCGTCGCCGCGGATCGTGGCGCGGGAATCGGAGGCTGCGGCGGTGACGGTGAGCTTGTCCGACTGAAGGGGCAGGGAGAGGGTGTATTCCGTGACGGCGGGGTCAAAGGCCGGGGTCAGCGTGCCGGCGCTGACGGTGAGGGAGGCGAGGGCGTTGTTGGCGCTGCGGGAATCGCTGCCGCTGCCCCCATTCCCAGTACCGCTGCTGCTACCACTGCCGCTGCCGCCGCCAGTACCGCTGCCGCCGTGGGAGGGCTCGCTGTCATCAGGCTTATCGGCGGCCACGATGGTCACAGAGGCGCTGCCGGAGGCATCGTAGTCCACCCCGTCTATGCAGTAGGATCCGGCGGATATGCTGACGGTGCCGGTGCCGGTGCTGTTGGCCCGGAAAACCAGCTGGTTGGTGCGGCTATCGCCCTCAAAGCCCATGGGGGCCAGCTCCCCGGACTCCAGAGTGAGATTGTCGGAATGGGAGACGGAGTAGGTCCATGCCTCCGAGCCGGAGGGCACGGTGATGGAGAAGGCCACGGTCCTGCCTACACTGACGGTTCCCTGACCGGCGGAGACGGAAATACCCGCGGCATAGCTTGCCTGCACCAGGGAGAGGAGCATGGCAAAGGCCAGAAGGAGGGAGAGAGAAATTGTTTTGATCTGTTTCATAATGCACCTGCTTTTCACTTCTGCATGATGGGCGCGGTGCCCAGGATGTGTTTTTTGACGGTCAGCAGCGCCGTGGCCGCGATCTTCCTGCCGGAGAAGGTGACTGCCCGGGCATAGGGGCCGGTGAGGGGCTTGGTCTTGAGAATGTGCTTTTTCACCGCCAGCAGATCCGTGGCGGCGATGCGGCCGTCCCCGTTGGCATCGCCATACACCACACAGGTGTAGGTATAGGTGCCGGCGGCATCCCGGATGGTCAGCACCTGGCCGGTGGAGACAAGGGCGGAATCGGAGACGGATTTGCCAGCCCCGTCCGTGACGGTGACGGAGGCATCCTGATTGACGGCCTTGATCTGAGAGATCAGGGTTTTCACCGGGGTGCCCAGGGAGAAGCCGGAGAGATAGGAGTCCGTCAGGCGAAGATTCAGGCGGCCCACATAGTCATAGACCGCCGGCGGCTCCGGTTCGGGCTCCGGATCAGGTTCTGGCGTGGGGTCAGGGTCCGGTTTAGGCTCCGGCGCGGGATCGGGGTCATATTCCTGCTCGAACTGGGCGGTGGGGAGCTTGGTGACGGAGGGCATATTGTCCAGAATGGGCACGGAGAGCACAAGGCTCACATCCAGCAGATCATTTTCCGCGTAGGAGGTATAGGTGCCCCAGCCGCCCTTGTAGGCATAGGTGATGTCCGTGGCGTACTGGTGGGCGAAGGTGTTCTTTTCGCTAAGGTTAAAGCGCTGGAGATACTGGGTGTCCTGCCCCTGGGCGATATAGCGGCGGGCAATGAACTCCGCACCGCCCAGAATGGCCTTATAGCTGGTGTCCCAGCCCTCGCTGCGGGCATAGAGAATGCCGCTATAGTTGGGGTCAGAGCCGCCGTAGGCACCGATGTTGAAGAAGTTATAATACTTTACGCCGTCATCCAGCTTGTAGCCACTGGCGTTGGCGGTGGCACCGGTGCCCAGCTCGTCCCGGGCCTTCACCGCCAAAAAAATGGGGCTGACGTCCGCCTCCGCCCCGGCCTGGAGGAACTCGTCGATGATCCGGTCGGTGGCCCATTTGCAGCCCACCAGCACCCGGGAGAGCTGCTGGTGGGTGACGGAAGCGTTGCCGGTGAGCTTTTCAAAGGCAATGCAGGTGCCGTCCGCCAGATAGGTGCGGGGGTCCAGGTAAAAAGCCACGGTGTCGCGGCTGGCAGCGTACCAGCCGGGCTCATACTCACGCCAGATGCCGGTCTCGCTGTTATAGGCACCGGGAGCCGTGGAGCGCAGGGCGGTGTCACTGCCGCCCACAAGGCTGCGGCCGAGGGTGGCCTCGTTTTCCAGGGCACGGTCCCAATCCAGTCCGGTCTTGTGGGCCACGAAGGTCCACTTGCCGCCGCTGGCGGCGTACAGCGCCCGGAGATAGGGCTTGTAGCTGTCCGGGAAGCCCTGGGCGGTGAGATAGGCGTCATAGTCCTTGTCCCGCTCCAGATAGGTGATGAAATCGCTGCGCATGAAGCCCAGCTTGTTATAGCCATTGTATGTAAAAACGATCTGATGCCAGCTGCTGCCATCGCTGCTCTTCCGGGTGGAGAGAATCTTCACATACTGGCCGCGATAGAGCAGGATATCCGTGCTGCCGCCGAAGCGGAGGGAAGCATAGCCGGTGCCTGGGCCGGTGCGGACATGCACCTCGTCGGTGTTCACATAGCCCTCCGACCCGGAGACGGCCAGGACGGGGATGGCCAGGCCCGACAGCATGAGAGCCAGCAGAAGCAGGGCGAGAATGCGCCGGGGCATATTCTGTTTGGCAGGCGTTGGTCTCAAGAGGATCTATCCTTTCTGCCCGGATACAGGGGAGGTGCAGGAATATGTATTCATCATAAAAATAGCACAGCCCGCCGCCGTTGTCCACAGAAAACACGGGAAAAAGCTGGGGAAAAGCCGAAAAATCCGAAAAAAGCGGAATACCGCACCTTTTAGAGCGGTATTCCGACATGCAGAAAAGATATTGCAGGTTCCGCCGCCCGCAGGCGGCAGAGGGTATGTCAGCTGATGGCCTTTTGGGCGAAGGTATTGTTTACCAGCTGGTCAAAGGGCACCCATTCCGCCCGGGAGAGCTCGCCGGCCTGCTCCATGACCGTCTCCAGACGCTCCAGGGCGTGCTGCTCCATGACGGGCGTGGCGTTCCAGGCGTCGATCTGCCGATGTCGGGCGGTGACGGCCTCCAGCTCCTCCAGGCTCGTGTCCGGAAACTGATCCACAATGGCCTCGGCCACCTCTCGATCCGTGTGCTCCTGCACCCACTTCTGGGCCTTGGCAATGGCGTTTACGAACCGCTGGGCGGTGTCGGCATTATTTTCCAGCCAGCTGAGATTGGCAAAGTAGGCGGTGTAGGGAATCTCGCCGCTCTCCTGGCCGATGGAGGTGAGCACATAGCCCTGGCCGGCGGCCTCCACCTGAGTGGCAGTGGGCTCAAAGAGGGCCACATAGTCCCCCTGACCGCCGGTGAAGGCCCCGGCCATCATGTTGAACTGCACGGAGGTATCTACCGTTACGTCCACCCCGGGGGTCAGGCCGTTCTGCCGCAGGACATATTCCAGGGTCATCTCCGGTACGCCACCTTTGCGGCCGCCGATGATGGTCTTGCCCCGGAGATCCTCCCAGGAGAAGGGACTCTCTGTGCGGCCCACCAGGAACGAGCCGTCCCGTTTGGTCAGCTGGGCGATGATCTGGGTGTGGTCGGCCTTGCCTTGGTTATACACATAGATGCTGGCCTCCGGGCCGGCCAGACCGATATCCGACTGGCCGGAGACTACGGCGGTCATCACCTTGTCGGCTCCGCCGCCGTTGATCAGCTCCACCTGCAGGCCCTCCTCGGCAAAGAAGCCCTGGCTCAGGGCCACATACTGGGGCGCATAGAAGACGGAGTGGGTGACCTCGTTGAGCCGCACCACTGTTTTTTTATCCGCCTTTCCGCAGGCGCACAGAGCCGGAACCATCATCAGTACAGCCAGAATAAATGCCAGGATCTTTTTCATAGTCCTTTCCCCCAAAAACGATTTAAGATTTTTTCCACCCACAGCACCAGCTGGTACATCACCACTGCCGCCGCCGCCAGGATCACCACGCTGGTCATCACCAGATCCATGTTGAACACCTGGGAGCCGTAGACGATGAGGTAGCCCAGACCGGCCCGCGAGACCAGAAACTCACCCATGATGACGCCCACCCACG
>URSX01000037.1 GCA_900550615.1 uncultured Eubacteriales bacterium | reverse complement strand
CGCATATTTGGTTGTGGGTTTCTGCGATAGTCGTCAAATAGTAGTCAACGACCACCCATTTTTTCTCTGCCGTTCCCGCAAACGCAGGTGTGGCAATGCTTTGCGCCATATCTCAACTGGAAACGCCTGAAATGTCGGAGTCTAACGCTCTATCCAACTGAGCTACGGGCGCATATTCATTTTTACAACACACTGATTATAGCAACTTTTCACCCGTTTGTAAAGAAATTTTTTCAAAAAAACATTGTTAAAAAAGTTGACAAGTAAACTTCCCTGCGTTACAATTATATACAAATCATCAAACGCAAAAGAAAAGGACCGATCCTATTTATGAAAAAACAAAAAGTATCCGATGCCGTCATCCATCGTCTGCCGCGGTATTACCGCTATCTGGATGATCTGTACAACAAGGGCGTCGTGCGTATTTCCTCCAATTCTCTGGGCAGCAAGATGGACATTACCGCTTCCCAGATCCGTCAGGATCTCAGCTGCTTCGGTGAATTTGGCCAACAGGGATATGGCTATAATGTTGCCGAGCTCCGCTCGGAGATTGGGCATATCCTGGGCATTGACAAAGGTCACCGCCTCATCATCATCGGCGTGGGTCATCTGGGCCATGCGCTTTTGCAGAACTTTGATTTTGAGAAGGTCGGCTTCCATGTGGACACCGCCTTTGATATCTCCCCCGACCTCATCGGCACCGCCATTCACGATGTCACCATTCGCTCTATGGACGAGCTGGAGCAGTATGTAGCGGAGAACCGCCCCAACGTGGCTGTCCTCACGGTGCCCCAGCATGTGGCGCAGCCCATGGCCAGCCGCCTCATCGACCTGGGCATCAAGGGCTTTTGGAACTTCACCAACGTGGAGCTGAGCACTGACGTACCGGGCGTTTTCTTTGAGGACGTCCACTTTGTGGATACCCTCCTTACCCTCAGCTATCGCATCTCCCGTCCCTGACGCACCTTTCCCCCGCCAGCGCATACTATGGATTGAGGCCAGCGACATGGCCGTAAATTTCATAGGGAGGTCACAATATGTGCAATCAGGGGAATAGCTGCTGGATCATCATCTGCGTCATCATTCTGTTCCTGTTCTGCGGCAACGGCTGCGGCTGTGGCTGCAACAGCAACCAGAACAACTGTGGCTGCGGCTGCTGACCTGCTGTAAAGCTTTATCCCCCCATCCGCCTGGATGGGGGGATTTTTTCATATGGACCTCTCCGCATTCCCCCACTGGAGCCGCGCAGCGCAAAAAGAGCTTTTTTCACAGGCCGGAGTATGGTATACTGTACCAGAAGGAGGGATTTCCTTGGATCTTCACGCCATTGCGCAATACTATCGCCGCCACACAGCCACGCTGCAGGATGCCCGGGGGGAATATGCCGTCCTGATCCCCCTGCTGAAAACAGATAACGGTCTCCACCTTTTATATGAGGTCCGCGCCACCTCTCTGCACCATCACCGTGGAGAGGTCTGCTTTCCCGGCGGACGTATGGAACCGGACGAAGCGCCGGCGGCCTGCGCCCTGCGAGAGACCTGGGAGGAGCTGGGCATTGCTCCCCAGCAGGTGCAGCTCTTCGGCGAAGCGGACTATCTGCATCTCCGCTCCGAAGGAATCATGCACCCAGTGGTGGGCCTGCTCCCCTCCATAAGTCGCCGGGATCTCGTTCTGAATCCCCAGGAGGTCCGGGACGTATTCACTGTGTCCCTTTCATGGCTGCGCCAGCACTCGCCGCAGGTCTACCGGTATGCCCTCCGGCCCGATGTAGGCAGCGATTTCCCCTATGCGGCGGTGCAGACGCCTGCGGATTACACCTGGGCACCCGGCGTGATGGAGGTGCCGGTCTACCGGGGTCTCCCCTACCCGCTCTGGGGCCTGACCGCCCGCATCACCATGCATTTTATCCAAACAATACAGGCCCTGTAAAGGTTACTGCCCTTGCAGCTTTTTGCGCTTCATACACCTGCCGTAGTTGATGCAGATGCACACGATAAACAGGATACCGATGTAGCCGAATATCGGAAACACCGTTCCCACCAGGTTGCCGAACCCGGCCAGGCTGGCGGTCCATACCAGCAGCATCAGCACCGCCATGGTAATCCTGCGGTGGCTCTCCAGCGCCTTCACACGCCGGTTCACATACTCCATGAAAGCCACCAGCGATGCCAGTCCATTGCTGAACATCCCCAGCAGCAGCAGGATACCGTACACGATGCCCAGCGCCGGGTTCAACCGGGAGGCCAGCGCCACCATGGGCATCTGCTCCTCCGCAGCCTCTGGACATCCCGCCAGGGATGTCAGTACACTCCCAGCCACCAGCACCAGCAGCACACCGCCCAGGGCGATGCCCATATAGATGACCTTTTTCCCCCGCAGGTACTTCCCCAGCGGCGCCATGATTCCCACGGCGCCCAGCAGATTGTAGGCCACATAGGTCAGCGCCGCCATGATCCAGTTGGGCATCAGGGGGTTGCTGTGCGGCAGCTCCGGCAGCGTCAGGATGCCGCCCATTCCGAATTCCAGCCAGCTCATCACCGCGAAAGTGATCGTCGCCAGCACGATGATAGGCACCAGCGCCGAAAATACCCTCATCATGCCGGAGATGCCCAGCAGGGCCACAATCCCCAGCAGCAATACAAACACCGCCGAGGCAATCTGCGACGGCACGGACAGCAGCTGTTCCACGGTGGCGCCGACACCGGCGGTCATGATGATTACCACGCCCAGCAAAAACACATTCAGAATCAGCCCTGCCGCAGACCGCAGAAGCGGTACGTCCCACGGCACCATGATCTCCTCCACCTTTTCGATGCCCGATTCCTGCAACAGGCGCATCATGACCGTGCCAAAGGCTGCCAGAAGCACACAGGCCAGGATCAGCCCGATGTATCCCTTCACGCCGAATTCCCCGAAGAACTGCCACAGCTCCTGCCCGGACACAAACCCTGCGCCCAAGAAACATCCCGCAAAGGCCGAGGCCAGCGGGATGACTTTGATCTCTTTCATTTTTCCGCTCCTTTTTCGTTCTGCGCTCATTATAGCAAAGGCATAATGCCCCGTCAAGCATCCCCATATCATCCCGATGATTTTCCCTGGCCGCTCCGTAAACTCGTTGACGCGGTGAAGAGTTCTCTATATAATAGCTTTCAGATCATTCTGCATGCATCCGAGCGCCGGCGGCAGCATGTCGCTCCTCCGGATGATGCACCTGGTGCAATTCTTGACTTTCATAAGGAGAAATACCATGGTCAACCAAACCTTCTATGAACTGGGCACAGCTCCCTCCGTGATCCGCCAGCTGTTCGCCTACGGCCTGGAGCAGGCGAAGATCGTCGGGCCGGAGAACGTATTTGATTATTCCCTGGGCAATCCCAGCATCCCCGCCCCCAAAAAGGTCAACGAGTCCATCCAAAAGCTGGTGGACGAGACTGACTCCATCCAACTCCACGGCTATTCAGTGGCCCCCGGCTTTGAAGAGGCCCGTCGGGCCATCGCAGACGACCTGTCCCGCCGCTTCGGCCTGTCCGTCCACGGGGAGGAGCTGTTCCTCACCTGCGGCGCGGCTCCGGCCCTCATCTCCGTCATCAAAGCCCTGGTGGTGAGCGGTGACAGTGAGATTATGGTCATCGCCCCGTTTTTCCCGGAGTATGCCCCCTTCATCACCGCCAACGGCGGCAAAATGGTGATGGTCCCAGCGGATACGACGGCCTTCCAGATCCATCTGGATGAGGTAGAGCGGCGCATCACCCCCAACACCCAGGCCATCATTGTCAACTCACCCAATAATCCCTCCGGCGTGGTCTACACCGATGAGACCCTCCGGGGTCTGGCCGCCTTGCTGTCGCGCAAGAGCGCCCAGTACGGCCACCCCATCTACATCATCGCCGATGAGCCCTACCGCGAGCTGGTCTACGGTGGTGTAAAGGTGCCCTTTATCCCCAATCTGTATAAAAATACCATTGTCTGCTATTCTTACTCCAAGTCTCTTTCCCTCCCCGGTGAGCGCATCGGTTATGTCTATGTTCCCTCCTTCGCCTCTGACAGCGCCGCTGTCTATGCCGCCATTTCCGGCGCGGCCCGGGCCACGGGCCATGTGTGCCCACCTACGCTTTTCCAGAAGGTAGTGGGCCTGTGCGCCCAGGAGCGTCCCGATCTGCAGGCCTACGACGAAAACCGCACCCTACTGTATGACAGTCTCCGGGAGATGGGCTACGAGTGCGCCAAGCCCGATGGTGCCTTTTACCTCTTCGTCAAGGCCCCCGGCGGCGACGCAGTTGCTTTCTCCGAAAAGGCCATGCGGGAGCATAATCTTCTGGTGGTCCCCGCTGACGGTTTCGGCTGCCCGGGCTATTTCCGCCTGAGCTACTGTGTCCCGAACGCCATGATCCGCCGCTCCCTTCCGGCCTTTAAAGCCATGATAGATCCTTACCGTTAAAATGTATAGGAAAAACCTGCTCGAAACCGGCAATTTTGGCACGATTTCGGACAGGTTTTTCTTGCTTTTCCCGATGACACATATTATAATTAGTTCATTATTTTTTTAGAAAGGTGATAACCAACATGAGTAAGATCGTTATTCCTGAAGGGTACAAAACGCCGCTTTCCGTGTACGAAATGCAGCGCGCCATTGAGTTCATCAAGAGCAATTTCCAAGTCAACCTCGGTCAGGCACTGAATCTGCGCCGGGTGTCTGCTCCCCTGTTCGTTGATGAGAATTCGGGTCTGAACGATAACCTCAACGGTGTCGAGCGCCCCGTTTCCTTCGACATCCCCGATGTTGGTTCTAACGCCCAGGTGGTGCATTCTCTGGCCAAGTGGAAGCGCCTGGCGCTGAAGAAATATGAGTTCAATGTGGGCAAGGGTCTGTTCACGGATATGAACGCCATCCGCCGGGACGAAGAGGTGGATAACACCCACTCCGTCTACGTAGATCAGTGGGACTGGGAAAAGGTCATCTCCCGGGAAGACCGCACCGTGGACTATCTGCGTCAGACCGTCCGCGCCATCGTAGGTGCCGTGTGCGAGACCAACGACGCCCTGCAGATCGCCTTCCCCAGCCTGCACACCAAGCTGGATCGGGAGGTATACTTCGTCACCACCCAGGAGCTGGAGGATCGCTGGCCTGATAAGACCCCCAAGGAGCGGGAGGATGCCATCTGCCGGGAGCACCACACCGTTTTCCTCATGCAGATCGGTGACAACCTCAAGGGCTCCGGCAAGCCCCATGACGGCCGTGCCCCGGACTATGACGACTGGTCCCTTAACGGCGACATCCTCATGTGGAACGATGTGCTCCAGCGCAGCTTTGAGATCTCTTCCATGGGCATCCGCGTGGACGAGGACTCCATGCGCTACCAGCTGAAAAAGCGTGGCTGTGAGGAGCGCAGTGAGCTTCCCTTCCACAAGATGCTGCTCAGCGGCCAGCTGCCCCTGACCATCGGCGGCGGCATCGGCCAGAGCCGCCTGTGCATGCTGATGATCGGCACCTGCCACATCGGCGAGGTCCAGGCTAGCCAGTGGGATAAGGACACGGTAGACGCCTGCGAAAAGGCCGGAGTACTGCTGCTGTAATATTCTGATAATTATGAGCGGGACGATGCTCTTATCGCCCCGCTCTATTTTTATGGATCATTATAAAATCACCGGTATCTCCCGGTCTATCACCATCTCCTCCGGTGTAACACGGCAGCTGTAGGCCAGCACCTGCACCCCGGCCTCCGCCGCCTGCCGCAGCGCCTGGCCAAAAGCCGGGTGCGTCTCATCATTGGGTGCAAAGTCCAGCACATTTTCCATCTGCACTACGAAAAATACTGTGGCCCGGTGCCCCTGCTCCACGGCGCTCATCAGCGTATGCAGGTGCCGTACACCTCGCTCCGTGGGTGCATCGGGAAAACGTACATGGCCGCCGCTTTCCAAGGTGACACCCTTTACCTCCACGTAGTGGCGCCCCGTCTCCGTTTCCAGCAGGAAATCCAACCGGCTGTCCTTAAAAAACACTTCGGGCTTCACGGACAGAATCCCCGGCTCCAGGTTTGTAGCCCATTCACCGAAAGCCCTGTTGGGGGCCTGGGCATCCATGTTCACCAATCTTTCCCCCTTTTGCACAGCAATGAGGTCATAGGCCGTTTTTCGGTTGGGATTCGTCCCCTTTTCCAGCCAGACCTGTACGCCCGGCTGCAAAAGCTCCCGGCAGCGGCCCGTGTTCTTCACGTGGCAGACCACCTCCTCCCCCCGCAAACGCACATGGGCTATGAACCGATTGGGCCGGGCTATGAACTCCGCCGGCAGAACTTCTCCGTATCGCATCAGGAAAAAAATCCTCCGTATTATTTGTAACTTCCGGGGCCACTATAACATAAGATTCCTGAAAAGAAAAGTCTTTATTAATATTTTCGCAATATCTGAAAATTTTTTAGTTATTCTGTCGAATTTTTAGTTTCTGTCTTTGCAACTATTGAACTTGCACAAAAACTTTGTTACAATGGTTTCAAATTTCGATGTAGGAGGGAATTGCCCATGGAATATTCCAGTCTTTTCGTATGCCTGATGGGATTGGGAACGGTGTTTGTAGGCCTGGTATGCATCATCCTGCTGGTCACGCTGATGAGCTATGTCTGCCGCAAATCTGATGCAAAGTCTGCCGCACCCGCTCCCGTGGCCGCCCCGGTCAGTGCGCCCAAGCCCGGCATCCAGCCGGAGCTGATCGCCGCCGTCTCCGCCGCCATTGCCGAGGAAATGGGCACCGATATTTCTGCCATTCGTATCATTTCCATGAAACAAATCTGATTTGGAGGATAATATAAATGAAAAAGTACAGAGTAAATGTAAACGGCACCGTTTATGAAGTGGAGCTGGAGGAAATCACCGGTGGTGCTGCTGCCGCCCCCGCTGCCGCTGCTGCACCTGTCGCTACGCCTGCCGCTCCTACTTCTGCCCCTGCCGGCGGTGAGCAGATCACCTCCCCCATGCCCGGCAATATCCTCAGTGTCAATGTCTCCGCCGGCGATACCGTGAAAAAGGGTCAGGTGCTGATGGTTCTGGAGGCCATGAAGATGGAAAATGAGATCATGAGCCCCTGCGACGGCAAGGTCCTCTCCGTCAGCGTTGCCAAGGGCGCCGCCGTGGAGTCCGGCACGCTGCTGTGCGTCATCGGTTAAGCGGAGGTCCGCTGTATGGAAGCTATTGCCAATTTCTTCTCAAGCACAGGTTTTTTCCAATTCACTCAGGGCGACAACTGGAAATGTCTGGTCATGATCTTCATTGCCTGCGTGCTGCTATTCCTGGGCATCAAGAAAAAGTTTGAGCCGCTGCTGCTGGTGCCCATTGCCATCGGCATGCTGGTGACCAATCTGCCCGATGCAGGCATGTTCCACGAGGTTCTCTTCGCCGGCGGCCACGTTCACTGGGACATTTTCCAGGGCGAGCCTGTCACGGCCAGCTTCTTGTCCGAGATGCTCAGCAACGGTGTCTCCGCCGATGTACTGCAGCCCTATGTGGATTCCCTGTGGACCGCCGCCCAGAGTCTGTTCGATGCAGACGCTCTGAACCAGGCCGCTACCCAGATCGCCGCCTCCACCGGCGACGCGGTGAACTCCATGACCGTCCAGATCCAGACCTTGGTCAGCGCGGAGCAGTTCGCTGCCGCCAGCGGTGTGACCCTGAGCAACGTTACCGTTTCCGTGGGTCTCATTGATGTGCTGTATCTGGGCATCAAGCTGGGCATCTACCCCTGCCTGATCTTCATGGGCGTGGGTGCTATGACCGACTTCGGTCCTTTGATTGCCAACCCCAAGAGCCTGCTGCTGGGCGCTGCTGCGCAGCTGGGCATCTTCATGACTTTCGTTGGCTGCCGTCTTATGGGCTTCAGCGGCGCGGAGTCATCCTCCGTGGGCATCATCGGCGGCGCGGACGGCCCTACGGCCATCTTTGTCACCGCCATGCTGGCCCCGGCCCTTCTGGGCCCCATCGCCGTGTCAGCTTACTCCTATATGGCTCTGGTCCCGGTGATCCAGCCGCCTATCATGAAGGCCCTGACCACCGAAAAGGAGCGGCAAATCGTCATGAAGCCCCTGCGCCAGGTAAGCAAAAAGGAAAAGATCTTCTTCCCGGTGGTAGTCACTGTATTTGTTGCGCTGCTGGTTCCCTCTGCGGCGCCCCTGATTGCCTGTCTGATGCTGGGCAACCTGGCTAAGGAGTGCGGTGTGCTGGATCGTCTGAGTAAGACCATGCAGAACGAGCTGATGAACATCGTCACTATCTTCCTGGGCATCTCCGTAGGTGCCACCGCCACTGCCGCCACCTTCCTCAGCCCCAAGACCCTGGCTATCATGGGTATGGGCGTAGTGGCCTTTGGCTTCGGTACCGCAGGCGGCGTGCTGCTGGCCAAGTTCATGAATCTGTTCCTGAAGGAGAAGATCAATCCTCTCATCGGCTCCGCCGGTGTTTCCGCCGTTCCCATGGCCGCCCGGGTCTCCCAAAAGGTAGGCCAGCAATATAACCCCGGCAACTTCCTCTTGATGCACGCCATGGGCCCCAATGTGGCCGGTGTCATCGGCTCGGCCATCGCCGCCGGCGTGCTGATCTCCCTTTTCGGTTAACTGGAGGTAAAACACTATGGAATTTTTGTCCAATAAACCCCTGCTGATCACCGATACCATCCTCCGGGATGCCCACCAGTCCCAGGCGGCCACCCGCATGACCATTGAGGATATGCTCCCCGCCCTGGAGATGTTGGATTCCATCGGTTATTATTCCCTGGA
Source organism: uncultured Eubacteriales bacterium (assembly GCA_900550615.1). GTDB lineage: Bacteria > Bacillota > Clostridia > Oscillospirales > Oscillospiraceae > Vescimonas. The sequence goes on along the minus strand of URSX01000037.1, from coordinate 6,473 downwards.
GTGCTGGGGCGGTGCCACCTTTGATGCGTGTATGCGCTTTCTCAATGAGGATCCCTGGCAGCGCCTGCGCACCCTGAAAAAGGGTCTGCCCCACACTAAGCTGCAAATGCTCTTCCGGGGCCAGAATATCCTGGGCTACAAGCACTATGCCGACGATGTGGTAGACGCCTTCTGCCGCAAATCCATTGAAAACGGCATCGACATCATCCGCATTTTTGATGCGCTGAACGATGTGCGCAACCTGGAGCAGGCCATCAAATCCACCAAAAAATACGGTGGCCAGGTGGAGGCCACCCTGTCCTACACCATCTCTCCCATTCACAACGAGGCCTATTTTGTAAAGCTGGCCAAGGAGCTGGAGCAGATGGGTGCTGACGCCATCTGCATCAAGGATATGGCCAATCTTCTGCTGCCTATGGATGCCTACTCCCTGGTAAAGGCCCTCAAGGAGACTGTTTCCGTCCCCATCCACCTGCATACCCACAATACCTCCGGCACCGGCGATATGACACTGCTGATGGCGGCCTACGCAGGCGTAGACATCGTGGATACAGCCCTCTCCCCCTTGGCCAACGGCACTTCCCAGCCCGCCACCGAGTCTTTGGTAGCCACGCTGAAGGGCACCGTCCGTGATACGGGCCTGGACCTGGGCAAGATGAGTGAAGCCGCCGTCCATTTCCGCAAGGTGGCCCAGCGGCTGCAGGATGCAGGTATCCTGGACCCCAAGGTCCTGCGGGTAGACACCAATACGCTGCTGTATCAGGTGCCCGGCGGTATGCTTTCCAACCTGATCTCCCAGCTGAAGCAGGCGGGCAAGGAGGATAAATATTACGATGTGCTGGCGGAAATTCCCCGGGTCCGTAAGGACTTTGGCTATCCGCCCCTGGTGACCCCCTCTTCCCAGATCGTGGGCACCCAGGCTGTTATGAATATCATCATGGGCGAGCGCTACAAGGTATTCCCCAAGGAGTCCAAGGCTATGCTTCGCGGTGAATACGGCAAGCTGCCCGGCGAGGTCAATGAGGCGGTCCGGGCCAAGGCGGGCATTGCCCCCGAGGACGTCATCACCTGCCGCCCGGCAGATCTGTTGGAGCCGGAGCTGGAAAAGTATAAGGAGGAATTCAAGGAAATCGCCAAGAGCGAGGAGGATGTGCTGTCCCTGGCCCTGTTCCCCCAGGTGGCGCCCAAGTTTATCGCCAATCGGGATAAGCCTGTCGCCCCGGCTGCTCCCGCCGCAACCCCCACGGACCCCAACGCCGTCCGGGAGCTGTACGTGGAGTATAAGTTTTAAATCTCACTTCCTTTCGATTTCTCATCTTTCACTCCCCAATAGCCCAAAGCCGACTTGATTCCTCAAGTCGGCTCTGAGCTTTTATAAATGAATGAATCAAAACCTCCGGCTAAGCCGGAGGTTTTGATTCTCATCCGCATTCACGGAGCAATTCTTTAGCCCGGAGGCCAGGTCATATCCCGGCCGGACAGCACATGGAAGTGCAGATGATGCACGCTCTGGCCTGCCTGCTCACCGATGTTGGACACCACCCGGTAGCTCTCCAATCCCAGCTCTCGGCTCACCTTAGCGATGACCTCAAAAATATGGGCCACCACGGCGCTGTTGTCGCCGCTGACCTCCGCCACGGAACCAATGTGGCTCTTGGGGATCACCAGAAAATGGGTAGGTGCCTGGGGTGCAATGTCATAGAAGGCATAGCACAGGTCGTCCTCATACACTTTGTTGGACGGGATCTCCCCCGCCGCAATAGCGCAGAAAAGGCAATCGTTCTTCATAGGGTCTGCTCCTTTCTATTTAAATTGATTCGATTCTTCGTTATACGCGTAGCCCAGAGCCTTCAGCCGACGCTCCAGGTCTTCCCGGCTCACATCCAGGGTGCCGCATAACTCGTCCAGGTCGCTAAACTCGTCCCGCAGCTTCATGTTCACGAAGCTCAGCAGCATCACAGGGTCATTCGGTATCATCTCAGCCCAGCTTTTCCGACACGAAGTCATCCACCGCCGCCAGAGCATCGTCCACCTTCAGCAGGTCGCTGCCGCCGCCCATGGCGCTGTCGGGCTTTCCGCCGCCCTTGCCGCCGCAGAGGCCGGACACCAGCTTCACCATATCTCCAGCCTTCACACCCTTGGCCACGGCTTCCTTGCCGCATACGGCCAGGAAGGTAATCTTTTCACCGGCGATACTGGCCAGCACGCCCACCACAGTGGGGTCCTTGTCCCGCAGGAAGTCGCCCATCTTGCGCAAGGCATTGGCATCCAGCCCCTCCCGGGTGGCTGTAAGCACATGCAGGCCCTTCACCGTCTTGGCGGATGCCAGGAACTGCTTGGCTTCGCCCAAAGATGCCTCGGCCTTGAATTTCTCCAGAGCCTGGCGCAGCTGCTTCATCTCGTTGGCCTGCTGCTCCATACGCTCCAGCAGTCCCGTGGGTGCGGTCTTAAAGAACTGCGCCGCCTTAGCCAGCACACCGTGGCTCTTTTCCATGCTCTCCAGGCTCAGCCGGCCGCAGGTGGCCTCCATACGGCGCACACCGGAGGCAACGCTGCTCTCGGACTTGATGCGGAAGGGCCCGGCCTTGGCGGTGTTGTCCAGGTGGGTACCACCGCAGAACTCCATGGAGAAGTCGCCCATCTCCACCACGCGCACGGTCTCGCCGTACTTCTCACCGAACATAGCCACTGCGCCCTTTTTCTTAGCCTCCTCAATGGGCAGCACCTCCGTTACCACGGGACAGCCCTCCAGAATGGCATCATTGACCATCCACTCCACCTGGCTCAGCTGCTCGGGAGTTATGGCCTCGAAATGAGTGAAGTCGAAGCGCAGGCGATCCGGCTCTACCAAGGAGCCCGCCTGATGCACATGGTCGCCCAGGACCTTCTTCAGAGCCGCATCCAGCAGATGTGTGGTGGTATGGGCGCGGCAGACGGCTTTGCGCCGCTGGGTGTCGATGGCCGCCTCCACGGTGTCGCCCACCGCCAGCACGCCCTCGGCCAGATGGCCATAGTGCATGAACTTACCACCCTTATTCTTTTGTACGTCTGTCACTGTAAAGGTCATTCCTTTTGCGGTAATAACGCCGTGGTCTGCCACCTGGCCGCCCATTTCCGCATAGAAGGGCGTCTTGTCCAATACCACAATGCCGTCATGGCCTTCCTCTAACTGTCCGCACAGCTCATCATCGCACACCAAGGCCACAACGCTTGCCTCGCAACTGTCCTGATTATAGCCTACGAACTCTGTGGACGGCACCTCTTTGCCGAACTCCACGCCGGCCCAGCCCAGATCGCCCAGGGCCTTCCGGGCCTCCCGGGCCCGCTCCTTCTGCTCCTGCATCAGCTGCCGGAAAGCGTCCTCGTCCACCTTCAGGCCCTCGTCGGCGGCCATTTCAGCAGTCAGGTCAATGGGGAAGCCGAAGGTATCATACAGCTTGAAGGCGTCCGCGCCGGAGAACACCGTCTCCCCCTGGGCCTGGTGCTCTGCCAGCATCTCGGCGAAAATGCGCATGCCGCCATCGATGGTCCGGGCGAAGCTCTCCTCCTCAGTGCGGATGACCTTGGTGATATAGGTCTGCTTCTCCCGCAGGTCGCCATACTGGCACTCATTTTCGTGGATCACGGTGTCCACGATCTTATACAGGAACGGCTCGTTCACGCCCAGGAGCTTTCCGTGCCGGGCCGCCCGCCGCAGCAGCCGCCGCAGCACATAACCCCGGCCCTCGTTGGAGGGGAGGATGCCGTCGCAGATCATAAAGGTAGCTGCCCGGATATGGTCGGTGATGACCCGCAGGGACACATCCCGTTTCTGGCTCTGTCCATAGTAAGCGCCGGTAAGCTCAGAGACCTTGTTGGTAATATTCATCACCGTGTCCACATCAAACAGCGAATCCACATTCTGACACACCACCGCCAGGCGCTCCAGGCCCATGCCGGTGTCGATATTCTTCTGCTTCAGCTCCGTATAATTGTCGTGGCCGTCGTTATCAAACTGGGAGAACACATTGTTCCAGATCTCGATATACCGGTCGCAATCGCAGCCCACGGTGCATCCGGGCTTACCGCAGCCGTATTTCTCACCCCGGTCGTAGTAAATCTCCGAGCAGGGGCCGCAGGGGCCGGAGCCGTGCTCCCAGAAGTTATCCTCCTTGCCGAAGCGGAATATCCTCTCCTTGGGGATGCCGATCTCCTGATTCCAGATGTCAAAGGCCTCGTCATCGCTCTCATATACAGAGGGATACAGCCGCTCCTCCTCCAGCCCTACCACCTTGGTCAGAAACTCCCAGCTCCAGGCAATGGCCTCGTGCTTGAAGTAGTCGCCAAAGGAGAAGTTGCCCAGCATCTCGAAATAGGTGCCGTGGCGGGCGGGGTGGCCCACGTTGTCAATGTCGCCGGTGCGGATGCACTTCTGGCAGGTACAGACCCGGCGCCGCGGGGGCTCCTCCTCCCCCTTGAACCAGGGCTTCATGGGGGTCATGCCGGCGTTGATAAGCAGGATGGACTTGTCGTTTTGGGGAACCAGCGAAAAGCTGGGCAGGCGCAGGTGGCCCTTGCTCTCAAAGTAGCTGAGGAACAACTCCCGCAGCTCGTTGAGTCCGTGATAGGGATGTGACATACGATTGACTCCTTCTTTATTATAAATTATAAATTTTGTAAAATATAGTGTTACGCTTCCTCTGGCGGGCAGAGGGCTGCGATCTCCTCATCCAGATACCGGTAAAACAGTGTCATCTGGTAGCCGTCCGCCAGGGCGTGGTGCACCTGCAGGGACACGGACACCTGGCTCAGGCCGCAGCGCATGAAGATCTTTCCCCAGGAAATGCGGACATTGCTGTCGGCGGGGATGGGCATCGGCTGGACAATGCCGGTATAGTTCAGCCACGGGACGCAGGAGACGAAGATGCGGGAGCTTTCGTCCGCCTCGTCCACCTCCAGCGTGCCGCCCCGACGGGCCTGCTGCTGCAAGCTGCGGCCCCGGGCGATATACTCCTCATAGGGCACCTGGGCCGAGCCCATGCGGCAATAGGCGTAGCTGCCGTCGGGCTTCATCTCGGTGAAGGAGGTGGGACAGTCGTCATACTCCACCACCTGCCCGCCCTCGATGCGGCGGCGCAGCTCCGGCACGCGGTTGGCCGCCCGGCTGACCAGATACAAAAGCGTAAGGAAAACGGGCTTTTTCTCCCGCTGCATCCACTCATACAGGCCGGTGATATCCACTGGCACCGTAAGCCCGGCACAGGGAAACGCATAGGCACTGAAGAGCTTGTACTGCTCCCATCTGGGATCGTTTTCCATCGATAGAACGCGGCGCTTCATAACCACCTCCAAAAAATAAAAACCTCCACCCCACACATAGGGGCGAAGGTCATCCTTCACGGTACCACCCTAATTCGGCAGAAAATCTCTGCCCTCTTAGCCATCCTATAACGGGGATACTCCGTCCGGCTCCTCACCGGCAGCTCCAAAGCGGCCCGCAGCCGCCTTTCTCCGACGGGCTCCCACCATACCCCGTCTCGCTTGGGATCAGCAAACTGCTTGACTTCATCTCTGCTTTTTTACCTATTTTATCACAAATCCGGGACTTGTCAATACATTCTCCCAGTCCTCTCTCTTTTTTTGTCCATCTTTCCTCTTGCCCGCCGATATTTTTCTGCTATACTGGTATCAACACGAACACGGAAGGTCGTATTTCTATGAGCCGAAGTCCCAATATAGACTGGTATCGCCATCTGTCTTTTGCCGCGGTAGGCGGCTTTTTCGCCGCCTATGCCATCCTCCTGCGAATGGGTGTCATGGCCAACGCCCAGACCCTGAATCTGCTGGAGCTTCTCCTGAATTCTCTGCGCGGCAACTGGTCCAGTGTCCTGCTGCATACAGGCGCTTTGGTTATTTATATGTTGGGTACCATGTCCACCGTGATCCTGCCCCATCTGTTCGGCTGGAATATGCGGCGTGTCTGTCCGCTCATTGATGCCGCCTGTGCCGTTCTGCTGGCTTTTTTCCCGGAGGATATGTCCATTCTCCCCTCCCTCTACCCTATCTTTTTTGCCATGAGCGTGCAGTGGAGCTCCTTCTCCGGTGCTCAGAGCAACACCAGCTCCACCATCTTCTCCACCAACAATACCAAACAGGCTTCTCTCTCCCTGGCCCGCCACCTGTGCCGACAGGAACCGGGCCAACTGCGCCGGATGTGGTTCTATCTCTCCACACTTCTGTGCTTCCATTTGGGGGCCACAGCGGGCTATTTCGCGGTCTTCCTTCTGCAGGTACAGGCTTCTCTGTGTGTTCTGCCCCTGGTCGCCTGGGCCTACTATATGGTGGTGTGCGAGGACCGGCATAACCGGGCCGCCGCAGATACTGCCGCATGAACTGATTGGAAGCGCAGACCGGTTCTGCCGTATATGCGGCGGCACACCGGGTCCCGTCAAGATTTATGCGCAAATTTATTTGCAGGCTCCGGCAGACCTGAA
>URSX01000036.1 GCA_900550615.1 uncultured Eubacteriales bacterium | reverse complement strand
CTGGAGGAGGGCTACCGGGACGGCATTCTGGAGCAGCGCCCCACACTGGTAAACCTGCAGTGCGACGTGGACCACCCCACCCAGTGCATGGCCGATATGCTCCATGTCATCCACTACTTTGGCGGCGTGGAGAACCTGAAGGGTAAGAAGGTCGCTATGACCTGGGCTTACTCTCCCTCCTACGGCAAGCCCCTGTCCGTGCCCCAGGGCGTTATCGGTCTGTTCACCCGCTTCGGCATGGATGTTACCCTGGCTCACCCCGATGGCTACGATGTGATGCCCGAGGTGGAGGAAGTGGCCCGCAAGAACTGCGAGAAGTACGGCTCCAAGTTCCACAAGACCAATAGCATGGCCGAGGCCTTCAAGGATGCCGACATCGTGTATCCCAAGTCCTGGGCTCCCTTCGCCGCCATGGAAGAGCGCACCAAGCTGTATTCCGCCGGCGATCAGGCTGGCATCGACGCCCTGGAGAAGAAGCTCCTGGCCCAGAATGCCGAGCATAAGGATTGGGCCTGCACCGAGGAAATGATGAAGCTCACCAAGGACGGCAAGGCTCTGTATATGCACTGCCTGCCCGCCGACATCACCGGCCTGAGCTGCAAGGAAGGCGAAGTGGACAACTCCGTGTTCGACCGTTATATCGTGCCCCTGTACAAGGAAGCTTCCTACAAGCCCTATATCATTGCCGCTATGATCTTCATGTCCCAGGTGAAGGATCCCGTGAAAGTCCTGATGGATCTGGATGCTGCCGACAGCCATCGCAAGCTGCACTAATTGACCTGAACCATCCGATAGCGGGAGTGCTGCCAAACGCTCCCGCTATCGCGATCTTTTCACAATCAGGAAAGGAAGAATAATTATGAGCAAGCGCATCGTTATCGCCCTGGGCGGCAATGCCCTGGGTAATACTGCTACTGAGCAGCTGGCCCTAGTGAGCAATACCGCCAAGGCCATCGTGGACCTCATCGCCGAAGGCAATGAAGTAGTCATTGCCCACGGCAATGGCCCCCAGGTGGGCATGATCAACCTGGGGCTGTCCACCGCAGCTGAGGCCGGCGCCATCAAGGCCGACATGCCCTTCCCCGAGTGCGGTGCCATGTCCGAGGGCTACATCGGCTATCACCTGCAGCAGGCCATCGGCAACGAGCTGGCCTCTCGCGGTATGACCAAGCCCGTGGCCACCATCGTCACCCAGACCGTAGTGTCTGAGGACGACCCCGCCTTTCAGAATCCCACCAAGCCTGTGGGTGCCTTCTACGACAAGGAGACCGCCGACCGCATCGCCGCTGAGAAGGGCTACACCATGGTGGAGGACGCCGGCCGCGGCTATCGCCAGGTAGTTCCTTCCCCCAAGCCCTTTGACATCGTGGAGGCCGAGTCCATCAAGGCCCTCTTCAACGCCGGTCATGTGGTCATCGCCGTGGGCGGCGGCGGCATCCCCGTGGTGCGCAAGGAGGGCAAGGTCTACGGCACTCCCGCCGTCATCGACAAGGACTTCGGCAGTGAGCTGCTGGCTGAGCTGCTGGATGCCGATGTACTGGTGATCCTCACCGCCGTGGAGAAGGTGGCCATCAACTTCAACAAGCCCGACCAGAAGGGCCTCGACGACCTGACCCCCGCCCAGGCCAAGGTCTATATGGACGAGAACCAGTTCGCTAAGGGCTCCATGCTGCCCAAGGTCCAGGCCGCCGTAAAGTTCGCCGAGTCCAAACCCGGCCGCACCGCTCTTATCACGTTGCTGGAGAAGGCCAAGGACGGTATCGCCGGCAAGACCGGTACCCGTATCCACCAGTAAGCCCCTTTAAGCACTCACTAAATGAATGGATGGGCTTTGCATAAGGCGATTACCGTCCTTAATATAAAATCATGGCTCGCTTTTGTCAAAAAGCGCCATGACTGCATGGCTGCCATGGTATCGCCGGTAAGACAGGCACCCGGATCCACCAGTAAGCTTCTTCATGCACCGATTTACCGGAGGTTCGAAATATCTCGAAGGCGATTACCGTCCTTAGCTTGAAATCATGGCTCGCTTTTGTCAAAAAGCGCCATGGCTGCATGGCTGCCATGGTATCGCCGGCAAGACCGGTACTCGCATCCACCAGTGATTTTCTACGAGTACCAGTCCGATGGAGAAGTGATTTCTGTGTAAGGCGATTACCGTCCTTAACATGAAATCAGCTTGTAAAAAAGCCTCGCAGAGTTCGCGTCCGCAGACGCGAAAAAATGAGATTATTTTTCACCGCGACATGTGCGTGGGGAAAAATACCTCTCAGGCTGCCAGTGTGGAATTTTGAGCCAATGGCTCAAAATTATGCGCGCAGCAGACTGCAAGCCTTTTGTCTGAAAAACCGGAGGTTTTTTCGATAGTCTCGTGAAATCATGGCTCGCTTTTGTCAAAAAGCGCCATGGCTACATGGCTGCCATGGTATCGCCGGTAAGACCGGTACCCGGTTTTAGCCTTTCCAACCACTCGTTATATCCGTATAAGACGCAGGAGATTTTGCTCCTGCGTCTTTTGTCAATTCTCAATCTTCACAAATTACTATAATTATTTTTAGTTGCTTTCACAATTATGATCATTTATTACAAGTTATGACTGGTATTTAAAAAAATAATTTGGTAAAAATGAAATTCCAGGTTGAATTTTTGGGGGGCATACGCTATAATGATTTTATTCTTAGTGAATGCCGGGCGCATACCCGTTGTTCAGGCAGTCGAAAAATTTACTCTTCTTCCATTCGGCTGTCACATATTCAAAAGGAGGAAAATTGAATGAAAAAGTTCCTGGCACTGCTTCTCGCCCTGGTCATGGCTCTGAGCCTGTTCGCCTGCGGCAAGAAGGAAAACGACTCTGACAAGGCCAAGGTCAAGGTCGGCTTCATCACGCTGCACGACGAAAACTCCACCTACGACCTCAACTTCATCAACGCTGCTAAAAAGGCCATCAAGAATCTGGGTCTGACCGATGCTGACTACATCCTCAAGCCCAACATTCCCGAGGGCCAGGAGTGCTACGACACCGCTTGCGACCTGGCTGAGCAGGGCTGCAACATCATCTTCGCCGACAGCTTCGGCCATGAGCCCTTCATGATCGACGCCGCCAAGAAGTATCCCGATGTCCAGTTCTGCCACTCCACCGGTACCCGCGCTCACACCGAGGGTCTGAAGAACTATCACAACGCTTTCGCTTCCATCTATGAGGGCCGTTACCTGGCCGGTATTGCCGCCGGTATGAAGCTCAATGAGATGATCGCTGCCGGTCAGTTCACTGAGAAGGACGCTAAGATCGGCTATGTCGGCGCCTTCACCTATGCGGAAGTTATCTCCGGCTATACCTCTTTCTTCCTGGGCGCTCGCTCTGTCTGCCCCACTGCCACCATGGAAGTTACCTTCACCGGCAGCTGGTACGATGAGGCTCTGGAGAAGGAAGGCGCTCAGCAGCTGATCGCCAATGGCTGCAAGCTCATCAGCCAGCACGCTGACTCCTTCGGCGCTCCCACCGCTTGCGAGAACGCCAAGGTCCCCAATGTTTCCTACAACGGCTCCACCAAGGAAGCCGGCCCCAACACCTACATCATCTCCTCCCGCATCGACTGGGCTCCTTACTATGAGTATGCCATCAAGGCTGTCATGGAAGGCAAGACCATCGACACCGATTGGACCGGCACCCTGGCCACTGGCTCTGTGGTTCTGGAAGAGATCAATGACGCTGTTGCCGCTAAGGGCACTGCCGAGGCTATCGAGGCCGCTAAGGCCAAGCTGGAGAAGGGCGAGCTGCATGTCTTTGATGTGTCCACCTTCACCACCCGTGCCGACGACAAGATGAACGCCTTCAAGGTCGACACTCTGAAGGTTGACGGCGATGGCCACATCACCTCCTACAAGGCCGATGTTGACACCGATGCCAACTACACCGGCGACACCGAGGCCATCAAGGACGGTTACTTCGCTGAGTCCAGCGACCGTTCCGCTCCTTACTTCGATCTGCAGATCGATGGCATTACCCTGCTGAACACCAAGATGTAATTTCTTACAGCATAATTCAAAAGATGGGCTGCTCCGGCAGCCCATCTTTTTTCTGTCCCTTCCTTATATTGTCATTGCGAGGGCGCTCTGCGCCCTCGCAATCCGTGACCCCTGGCTCCCCTGCGTAAGTGGAGCCGCCAAGCTGGCTGAGGGGTCGCCGCCCATTGACCCCAAAACCTCCCCCCAGGGGTAATTTTTTTATCTCTCCCGCGGCGGTTCACCTCACTATTTTTACTCAATCGGCAAATCGCACAAAGACCGTTTCTTATTCTTGTGTAACCTAACATTTTTTGTATATACCTAACAATTTTTTTGTAAATTGCGATTTACAATCATTCACATGTATGTTAAAATAAGGTGTATTGAATCTAACCCCGGCGTTTTACGAGGTGTTGCAGCCAACTGCGCCGAAAGAAAGGATGACAGCCTTGGAAAAAAAATGCGCAATTAGAATGGAGAACATCACCAAGCGCTTCGGCAGCAAGGTCATCGCAAACAAAGATGTGAACCTTGATCTGTACGAGGGTGAGATCCTGTCTCTGCTGGGCGAAAACGGCAGCGGCAAGACCACCTTGATGAATATGCTCTCCGGCATCTACTTCCCCGATGAGGGACAGATCTATGTCCACGACCAGCCCGTCACCATCGCCTCTCCCAAGGATGCTTTCGACCTTGGCATCGGTATGATCCACCAGCACTTCAAGCTGGTCGACATTTTCACCGCCACGGAGAATATCATCCTGGGCTTGAAGGGCAAGCTGGACCTGAACAGTGCCCGCCAAAAGGTCAAGGACATCTGTCAGAAGTACGGCTTCGACATCGACCCCGACATGAAGATCTACGATATGTCTGTTTCCCAGAAGCAGACCGTGGAGATCGTGAAGGTTCTGTTCCGCGGTGCCGACATTCTCATTTTGGATGAGCCCACCGCCGTGCTGACCCCCCAAGAGACCGATAAGCTCTTCGCCGTCATGCGCAACATGAAAAATGACGGCAAGTCCCTTATCATCATCACCCACAAGCTCCACGAGGTGCTGGATGTGTCCGACCGAGTAGCTGTGCTGCGCAAGGGTGAGTACATCGGCGATGTGATGACCAAGGATGCCAACCAGCAGTCCCTCACCGATATGATGGTGGGCCACAGCGTCACCCTGAATATCAACCGTCCCGACCCGGTGAATGTTGCCCCCCGGCTGGAGGTAAAGGATCTTACCGTATACGATGAGCTGGGCGTCAAGCGCCTGGACAATGTCACCTTCACCGTCAATGCCGGCGAAGTGCTGGGCATCGCGGGCATCGCCGGCTCCGGTCAGCGTGAGCTGCTGGAGTCCATTGCGGGCCTGTATCCCATCAAGTCCGGCTCCGTCCTTTTCCATAGCCCGGAAACCGGCGAGGAAAAAGACCTGGTGGGCCTGGATCCCATGGATATCCGCAAGAGCGGCATCGCCATGAGCTTCGTCCCTGAGGACCGTTTGGGCATGGGCCTGGTGGGTTCCATGGGCATGACCGGCAACATGATGCTGCGCTCCTGGCGCAAGGGCAAGGGCGTGTTCCTGAATCGTAAGGATCCCGAGGCACTGGCCCAGCGCATTTGGCAGGAGCTGGAGGTGGTCACTCCCAGCACCAGCTTCCCCGTTCGCCGTATGTCCGGCGGTAACGTGCAGAAGGTCCTGGTGGGTCGTGAGATCGCCCAGCAGCCCTCCGTGCTGATGACCGCTTACGCTGTCCGCGGCCTGGACATCAATACCTCTTATACGATTTATAACCTGCTCACCGAGCAGAAGATGAAGGGTGTCGCCGTTGTGTATGTAGGCGAGGACCTGGATGTTCTGTTGGAGCTGTGCGACCGGATCGTGGTCCTTTGCGGCGGCCAAGTCTCCGGCGTAGTAGACGCCCGCAAGACCGACAAGCGCGAAGTGGGCGCCTTGATGACCCGCGTGGAAGGAGGCAAGGAAGATGCATAAGAAGCAATCCCTATTTCAAATTTCAAAGCGTGATACATTGCCTCTGTCCAGGGCGCTTCTGATCCGCGGCGGTATTCTGCTGCTGGCGCTGATCTTCTGTGGTCTGATCACCACGATCCTCACCGGCAAAAACCCTCTCAGCGTGTATGCCACCATTCTTTCCGGCGCATTTGGCACCTCCCGCCGCATCGGCGTGACCTTCCGTAATATGGCCGTTCTGCTGGGTATCTCTTTGGCCGTGACCCCCGCCTTCAAGATGCGCTTCTGGAACATCGGTGCCGAGGGGCAGACGATGATCGGCTGCCTGGCCACCACCAGCTGTATGATCCTGCTGGGTGACAAGGTGTCCACGCCTCTGCTGATCGTGATTTCTCTCATTGCTTCTCTGGTGGCCGGTGCCATTTGGGGCTTCCTGCCCGCCTTCTTCAAGGCCAAGTGGAACACCAATGAGACCCTATTCACCCTGATGATGAACTACATCGCCATGCAGCTCACCTCCTACTTCATCATTATTTGGGAGGTTCCCAAGGGTGCCGGCAAGATCGGCATCATTAACCAAGATACCCGGGCTGGTTGGCTGCCCTCCATTGGCAACGATTTCCTGTTGCCCATCCTTATTGTAGCCCTGATGACCGGGCTCATGTACATCTATCTGACGTACAGCAAGCACGGCTATGAGATCGCCGTGGTTGGCGAAAGCCAGCGTACCGCCAGCTACGCCGGCATTAAGGTGGATCGGGTTATCATCCGCACCATGGTGCTCTCCGGTGCCTTGTGCGCCATGATGGGCTTCCTTATGACCGCCGGCATCGACCACACCCTCACCACCACCATCGTGGACAGCCGTGGCTTTACCGCAGTCATGGTGTCCTGGATGTCTAAGTTCAATCCCTTTATCATGATCGCTGCCTCTCTGTTTTTGGTGACCATGGATCGCGGCGCCAGCGAGGTATCCAGCTCCCTGGGCCTGAACCATTCCTTTGCTGATATTCTGACCGGTTTCATCCTCTTCTTCATCATTGCAACCGAGTTCTTTATCACCTACAAGGTCACCCTGCGTAAGAGCAGCAAGAAGGAGGCGTAACGGATGACTTTTAACTTTATTTCATTCTTCCCCCGTGCTGTCATGCAGGGTATCCCACTGCTATTCGGCAGCACCGGCGAAATCCTCACCGAGAAATCCGGCAACCTGAACCTGGGTATTCCCGGCATCATGTATGTGGGCGGCATCAGTGGCGTTATCGGTGCGTTCTTCTATGAGCAATCCGCATCCGGCGCGCTGAATCCCTTCCTGGCAGTGCTCATCCCCATCCTCAGCTCCCTGCTGGGCTCCCTGCTGATGGGCCTGCTGTACTGCTTCCTGACAGTCACCCTTCGTGCTAACCAGAATGTTACCGGTCTGGCCATGACCACCTTCGGCGTGGGCGTCGGCAACTTCTTTGGCGGCTCCCTCATCAAGCTCACGGGCAGCAATGTTCCCTCCATTGCCCTGACCAATACCAGTATCTGCTTTAAGACTACACTCCCCGGCGCCACCACCACCGGCTGGTTCGGCGAACTGTTCCTGTCCTACGGTTTCCTGGCGTATTTGGCTATCATCGTGGCTTTGGGTACTTCCTACTTCCTTAACCACACCCGTCCCGGCCTGCATCTACGCGCCGTGGGCGAGAGCGCTTCCACCGCCGACGCCGCCGGCATCAATGTCACCAAGTATAAGTACCTGGCCACCTGCATCGGCTCCATGATTGCAGGATTGGGCGGCCTGTACTATGTTATGGACTACGCCAATGGCGTTTGGTCCAACAACGCCTTCGGTGACCGTGGCTGGCTGGCCATTGCACTGGTCATCTTCACCATTTGGCGTCCCAATGTCAGCATCCTGGCCTCCATCCTATTTGGCGGCCTGTACATCCTGAACATCTATCTGCCCACACCCGGCGGTCAGATGGCCATTAAGGAGCTGTACAAGATGCTGCCCTACGCCATCACCCTGGTGGTGCTGATTGTTGTTTCCCTGCGTAAGAAGCGGGAGGATCAGCCCCCTGCGTCCCTCGGTCTCTCCTACTTCCGCGAGGAACGCTGACACCGTATAAAAAGAGTAGGCCCGCACAGGGCCTGCTCTTTTTTCTATGAATAAAGGAGGATAAACTATGTCTACCCTGCTGATCAAGAACATTTCCCAGCTTGTTACCTGTGACGACAGCGACCAGGTGCTGCAAAATGTAGATGTCCTGTGCAAAGACGGATTCATTGAGAAAATCGCCCCCCACCTGGATGCTGCGGCGGATCAGACCATTGACGGCTCCCACATGCTGTGCTATCCCGGCCTGGTGAACACCCATCACCATCTGTACCAGGTCTTCTCCCGGAACCTGGCCAAGGTGCAGAACATGGAGCTGTTTGACTGGCTGAAGACCCTGTACGAGATTTGGAAAAATCTGGACAATGAAGTGATCCGTCTCTCTTCCCTGACGGGTATGGGTGAGCTGATGAAGCATGGCTGCACCACCTGCTTCGACCATCACTATGTCTTCCCCGCCCACGCCGGTGATCTGCTGGGCACCCAGTTTGCCGCTGCCGACGAGCTGGGCATCCGCATGTATTGCAGCCGTGGCAGCATGGATCTGAGCGTGAAGGACGGCGGTTTGCCCCCCGACAGCGTGGTTCAGACCGTGGATGAAATTATGAAGGACTCCGCCCGGGTCATCGAAAAATACCACGACACTTCTTACGGCGCTATGCATCGCGTAGCCCTGGCCCCCTGCTCCCCCTTCTCCGTCTCCGCCGACCTGCTGCGCGAAAGCGCCATCCTGGCCCGCCAGTACGGTGTACGCCTGCACACCCACCTGTGCGAGACCAAGGATGAGGAGAACTTCATGCTCCAGCGCGAGGGTGTCCGGCCTCTGGAATACATGGAACGCCTGGGCTGGATCGGCGATGACGTCTGGTATGCCCACGGCATCCACTTTAACGATGAGGAACTGCGTGTGCTGGCCAAGACCGGCACAGGTGTCGCCCACTGCCCCATCAGCAACATGAAGCTCTCCTCCGGCATTGCCCGGATCCCCGAGATGCTGAAGCTGGGCGTGCCCGTGGGTCTGGCCGTAGACGGCAGCGCCTCCAACGATGGCTCCAGTCTTATGGAGGAGCTGCGTGTGGCCTTCCTGTTGCACCGTCTGAACTCCAGCCGCGAAGCACCCACCGGCTATGACATTCTCAAGATGGCTACCCGGGGCAGCGCCCGCCTGCTGGGCCGGGATGACATCGGCCAAATCGCCGTGGGTAAGTGCGCCGATCTTTTCCTGATCGACAGCCGCCGCCTGGAGCTGGTAGGCTCCTGCTACGATCCCAAGTCCGTCCTGGGCACTGTGGGCGTACGGGGCCCCGTGGACTACACGGTGGTAGGCGGCAAGGTCACCGTGGAGCACGGTCGGCTCACTACCATCGATGAGGAAAAAATCGCCTTTGAAGCAAATCAGAAGTGCGATGCCTACTTGGCCATGTAACCTAAAAATGACGCAAAAATCGGAGAGGACTTTCCTCTCCGATTTTTTACTTTTGTTTTTTATTCCTCATTGAGCATCTCGTCCACCTCTCTGCGGTGGGCCTCATACCAGTCCCGGTACTCCTGCATATCCTTGGCAAACAGATCCTTGCTGCTAGGCGGCGTGTATGTAATGGCGTTAGCTCCGGCGCGAATAGCCGCCAGGATCGTCTCGTCTGTGGGCCCGCCGGTGGCGATGATGGGCAGCTCCGGGTATTTCCCGCGAATCTCTGCCACAATTTCCGGCGTTCGGGCCGCACCGGACACATTCACAATGTCCACACCGGCCGCCAGCCGCTTCTCCAGATCTACATGCTCCGAAACCACTGTAAACACCACCGGAATCTCCACCACGCTCTTGATATCCCGGATGGCTTCGTTGGTGATCAGCGCATTGCACACCACGCCGAAAGCTCCCAGCTGCTCTGCCGCTGCCGCCATGTTCACCGACCGCTGCCCATTGGTATAGCCGCCGCCCACCCCCGCAAACACCGGCACATCTGATACGCTGATAATGGCTTGCGTTATACTGGGCTGAGGTGTAAAATTGTATACGGCGATCACCGCATCCGCATTGATATTCTTGATGATGGCAACATCCGTAGAAAAAACCAAAGACTTGATCCGCCGTCCGAAAACCCGGATGCCGCTGCACTCGCTGATGCACCGCGGCACCTGCAGCGCGTGCTTTCGCAGATCCCCCTCATAGGTGGGGACAAATTTCTCTTTCACCTTCTCACCTTTCTTCCGATCCTCTTGTAATTAATTATGTTAACTAATTTTACCATAAGTAAAATTTTTAATCAAGATGATTGTGTCGAAAGAGAAAATCTTTTCAGATTATTCACATTTATTAAAGGAGCGCACAAATTCAGGCGGCGTAAAAGTCGGTCAGATCTTCACCAGCTCATACTCCCGGGTGCCCAGGCCCAGCTTCTCAGCATGCTCCAGGCAGCTCTTCCAGTCCGTGTCCGGGTGGATGCGGTGGAAATGGTCATGGTCGTGGCAGTCTCCGTCGTCGGCGGCGGTGTCCCGCACGGGCGTTTGTGCATTCACTGCGTCCACACAGGCCATGTCCAGGGCCACCGGGTCAAAGGAGGCAAACATCCCCACATTGGGTACGATGGCCGCATCATTTTCCGCATGGCAATCGCAGTTGGGGGACACGTCGATGACCAGGGAGATGTGGAAGCAGGGCCGGCCATCCACCACCGCCTTAGTGTACTCCGCCATTTTCCGGCTCAGGTTGGTGTGGGATTCATCGAAATTCACGGTAATGGCGTTGCGGGCGCAGATGGCGATGCAGCGTCCGCAGCCCACGCATTTGCTGTGGTCAATGGCTGCCTTCCGGTCCTCCACAGTGATGGCGCTGTGGGCGCAGATGTTAGTGCACATTTTGCATCCCACGCAGTGCTTCTGCTCCACATGGGGTTTTCCGGCGTTGTGCTGCTCCATTTTCCCGGCCCGGCTGCCGCAGCCCATGCCGATGTTCTTCAGCGCGCCGCCAAAACCCGCCGACTCGTGCCCCTTAAAATGGGTCAGGGAGATAAACACATCGGCGTCCATCACCGCCCGGCCGATCTTGGCATTCTTCACATATTCGCCACCGGCCACCGGTACCTCAGTCTCATCGTTGCCCTTGATGCCATCGGCGATAATCACCTGGCACCCGGTGGTCATGGGATTGAACCCATTGAGCATAGCGGAGTCCAGATGATCCAGGCCGTTCTTGCGTCCGCCCACATAGAGGGTGTTGCAGTCTGTCAGAAACGGCTTGCCGCCCCGCTCCCTCACGAAGTCCGCCACGGTTTTCGCCCAGTTAGGCCGCAGAAATGCCAGATTACCCGGCTCGCCAAAGTGCATCTTGATGGCCACAAATTTGTTTTCAAAGTCGATCTCGCCCATTCCGGCGGTTTTCATCAAACGCGTCAGCTTTTGCTGCAGATTTTCACGGAAATCCGCCCGCAGATCCGCCCAATATACCTTAGATGCCATTGAATCAGCTCCTTTTTTACTTGATTTTTTCATTTTACCACAATTTTTCCCAAAACGCTACCCTGGAGGCACGCTTTATGAGAGTACTCACCCACATTGTCAGCGACCGGGAGGCGGGTCTGCCGGTAAAACGCCTGCTTCGGCAGCATTTTGCCCTCTCCTCCTCCCTGCTGAAATCCATAAAATGGCGCAGCGGCGGCATCACCCTCAACGGGATGCCCGTCACCGTTGCTGCCCTGTGCCGGGCAGGGGATCTTCTGGCCGTGGATGTATCCGATCCTCCCAGCCACAACCCCCACCTGCACCCGGTAGACTATCCGCTCTCCATCCTCTGGGAGGATGAGGATCTGCTGATCCTTAACAAGCCCGCCGGTATCACCGTCCACTGCGCCGCCCTGACGGAGGAGCCTGTCACCGTAGCCGGTGCTGTGGCCTACTACCTCCACAGCGACCAGTATCACGGCGTCAACCGCCTGGATCGGGGCACCACTGGGGTCATGGTGGTGGCCAAAACCGGCTATATGCACGCCCGCTGCATGGCTCTCCTCCACTCCGGCGATTTCTACCGGGAGTACCGGGGCATCTGCCTGGGCACCCCGGAGCCGGCCGCAGGCAGCATAGACCTGCCCATCGACCGGGACAACGATTCCCTTCTCAAGCGCCGCATCGATCCCAACGGTGCCCCGGCTCACACAGACTACCAGGTTCTGGCGCACAAAAACGGCCTTTCCCTGCTGCGTCTGGTACCCCAAACAGGCCGCACCCACCAGCTACGGCTGCATATGGCCTCCATCGGCCACCCATTGGCCGGGGACTGGCTCTACGGCACGGAGGACAAGTCCCTCATCCCCCGCCCAGCTCTGCACTCCTATTCGGTGCACCTCAGGCACCCTGTCACCGGGGAAATACTGGATGTCATCGCCCCCCTCCCAGAGGATATGCGGCGGCTCTTGCAATAACAAGCAGAGCGGCGGCGCACAGGCTCTGCACCTGTGCGCCGCTTTATCGTTGGCAATATTCAGTCTTTATTTCCCTGCTTTTTTTCTTGGTCAATAGCCTGGTACAGGGCGCCCAGAGCATCCTTCAGCGTGCCCACCTGCTGCATAAGGCCCAGGGCCACAGCATCCTCCCCATAGAGGACACTGCCCACATCGTTGGCCATTTCATCCGTGCGGAGCATTAGCTCCCGGAAGGTCTCTGCCCGGATCTGGGAATGGGCCGCCACAAAGCGGACGATGCTCTCCTGGAGCTTGTCAAAATAGCGGTAGGTTTGCGGCGCGGCGATCATGGTGCCGGTCATTCGCACCGGATGCACTGTCATAGAGGCCGACGGAGCGATCATATTGATTTTGCCGGACACAGCCAGCGGAATGCCGATGGAGTGCCCGCCGCCCAGAACCAGCGTGGCCGTGGGCTTGGTCATCCCTGCGATCATCTCCGCCAGCGCCAGCCCTGCCTCCACGTCGCCTCCCACGGTGTTCAGCAGGATCAGCACGCCGTCCACATCATCGGATTCCTCCAGCGAAGCAAGCAGAGGAAGCATGTGCTCATACTTGGTGGTTTTGGCGGAGGTGGGGGCCAGCGTGTGGCCCTCAATCTGGCCGATGATGGTGAGACAGTGGATGGTGCCGTGGCGATTGGTGACCACGGAGGAGCCAAGCTCCACAATTTTTTCCGTGGTGAGATCCTGCGGGGACTGCTGGGAAGGCTGCGGATTTTCCTGGTTCATGGAACCCCTCCTTTTCGCCTGATAGAATGCCCATATTTTGAAAAATCATGCATCGGGCCCTTTATGCAGGCGAAAAGAAGGAAGACGGTTTATTCGTTGCCGGGGAATTTGGGGATGGAGTCAAAGCCCTTTTGCAGCTCTGCATCGGTGGGGATATGATCGCCCATCTGGCCGTCGTTATACTTGCCGTAGGCGACCATATCAAAGTAGCCGGTGCCGGTGAGGCCGAAGACGATGGTCTTCTCCTCGCCGGTTTCCCGGCAGCGGACGGCCTCGTCTATAGCTGCGCGGATGGCGTGGCTGCTCTCGGGGGCGGGAAGAATCCCCTCGCAGCGGGCAAACTCCTCGGCGGCCCGGAAGACAGCGGTTTGCTCCACACTGCGGGCGGAAAGATAGCCGTCTTCATACAGCTGGGAGACGATGCTGCTCATGCCGTGATAGCGCAGGCCGCCGGCGTGGTTGGCGGAGGGAATGAAGCCGCTGCCCAGCGTATACATTTTGGCAAGCGGGCAAATCATACCGGTGTCGCAGAAGTCATAGCGGTATTTGCCGCGGGTCAGGCTGGGGCAGGAGGCGGGCTCCACGGCGATGATGTCATAGTTTGCCTCGCCCCGGAGCATCTCACCCACGAAGGGGGAAATCAGACCGCCCAGATTGGAGCCGCCGCCGGCACAGCCGATGATCATGTCGGGCTTGATGCCATATTTATCCAGAGCGATTTTGGTTTCCATGCCGATGACGCTCTGATGCAGCAGCACCTGATTCAGCACACTGCCCAACACATAGCGATAGCCTTCGCGGCTGGTGGCGCACTCCACGGCTTCGCTGATGGCGCAGCCCAGAGAGCCGGTGGTATCCGGGAACTGGCTGAGAATTTTGCGGCCTACCTCAGTGGTGGCGGAAGGGGAGGGCGTGACATTGGCACCGTAGGTGCGCATGACCTCGCGGCGGAAGGGCTTTTGCTCATACGAGCACTTGACCATGAACACCCGGCAGTCAAGACCCAGATAGGCGCAGGCCATTGAAAGCGCTGTGCCCCACTGACCTGCACCTGTTTCTGTTGTAACACCCTTCAGGCCCTGCTTCTTGGCGTAATAGGCCTGCGCGATGGCGGAGTTCAGCTTGTGGGAGCCGGAGGTGTTGTTGCCCTCGAACTTGTAATAGATTTTGGCGGGGGTTTTCAGCTTTTCCTCCAGACAATAGGCACGAACCAGCGGGGAGGGACGGTACATTTTGTAGAAGCTGCGGATTTCCTCGGGAATCTCGATATAGGCGTTGGTATTATCCAGCTCCTGCTGCACCAGCTCGTCACAGAAGACGCCGCCCAATTCCTGCGCGGTCATAGGCTGGAGGGTGGCGGGATTGAGAAGGGGGGCGGGCTTGTTTTTCATGTCGGCCCGGACATTGTACCAATAACGGGGCATTTCCTCCTCGGAAAGGTAAATTTTATAGGGAATTTTCTGCTCTTTCATGGTTATATCTCCTGTTCTGTTATCACATTGTGGGAAGGGATGAGGCCGGTTGAGGGCCGGAAAAGGGATGGCCCGCGCCATCGCCGCTCGATTCGTTTAAGATGCATATCTGATTCTCCTTTGCGTGGGAAAATAAAAAACCTGTCCCACGGAAATTCTTCCGTGGGACAGGTTGAAAAAACAAGTTACCTGCGGTACCACCCACATTGGCGCAAACGCGCCCGCTTTGCACGCACCATCATGCGCTCCGCCGGGGTAACGGCTGCGGATGCCGTCGGGTATTACTTGCCGGAATGGCTTTCTCCCCGCCCTCGTAAGTCCATTCGCTGCATATTCCCCTGCCGCCATCACACCATCGGCGACTCTCTTGAAGGTTCCTTTGCAGGTACTCCTCTTACTCATAGGTTTTTAAGATGTTGGACACACTTTACCATCCGGAGGGGGGATTTGTCAAGCCCTTTTTTGAGTTCCGGGAAAATATCGGGGCGGCGTTACAGGGCACGCATGGACTCACTGCGCAGGCCATGGCCGGCAAGCCCCTGCTGCACCCGGGCCAGAAGGGCCTCGCGGTCCTGATTCAGGGTGCCGCGGAGGGTGAGGTAGTTGGAGGCGTGGTTCATACGGAACACGCTGCCCTCGCTGTCGATATGCTGCAGGAACAGCTCGGTTTCCTGTAGAATTTCCGGGGCGGTGAGCACATGGAAGCTTCCCTCCTGCACCCAGGAGGCCAGAGGCGTGCCGGGCTCTACCATCAGGGTCAGCAGGCCGATATATTCGGGCTTCATGGCGCTGAGGGCCCGGGCGGTGTCCACGGCGTGGTCCCGCAGCAGCTCCCGGCTGCCAAGCCCGGAAATGGCCGTCACCGACAGGGCCAGGCCCGCCTGCCGGGCCTTCTGCCCCGCCGCCACAATGGCCGCGGCGGTGTGGCCCTTGCG
>URSX01000035.1 GCA_900550615.1 uncultured Eubacteriales bacterium | reverse complement strand
TGGTAGAAAAGCACAGTCAGCTGTCACAGCAGCGCCACGACCAGCCACACCAGCCCCATGAGCCCGCCGCCCAGGAGGGCGGCGATGGCCGGCGTCAGCCGGTGCCGCTTGGGGGGAAGCCCTTGGCATCGGGTATAGCTTTTGGCGATGCGGACCGCCTGGTCCACCAGCTGCCGGGAGGAGACGCCCTCCTCGGCCAGAATATCGTTGCGCAGAATAAAGATCGCCTGATCGAAAACGCGGGGATCCGGAGAATCCACCACGATGACCCGCCTGGAAATACCCTTGACCAAGATTCTTACCCTCCTTCTTGTGGATCGGATGGTTTCAGTATGGGCAGAGAGCCGAAAAAATATACACGGTCGCGACGTTAAAAAGATTATTTGATGCCGCCGTATTCATCGGCAGCGGCGTGTTTTTCATGCGGCTTTTCATACCGCGGTTTTTTGATTTTCCCCCGCCGGGGGCAAATACAGCACAGCCACGGCGCAGTCGTCCCCCAGTCCTTTCCTGCACCTGGATTCGGCCAGGATCAGCCCCGTCAGCTCCTCGGTGCTGCTGCCGTTCCACCCGGCCAGCAGATTCATCAGCCACTCGTCGCAGCTCTGGTCGGCGATACCATCGCTTACCAGCACCAGAAAGTCCCCCGCCTGTACCGGGATGTTTACCTGATCCGGCGGCAGAGGTGAGTCAGACAGACCCGTGGGCGGCGTGTCGGAGCAAAATCGCCGCACGCTGCCGCCCCGCTTGAGATAGGAGGGGGCCGCCCCGCATTTGTACAGCCGTATGCTGCCGCTTTTACGCTGCATCACCGCCAGATCCACGGTGGAAAACCCGCCGTGGGTCTCGCCCCGCAGCTTCATGGCGGCGTTGAGGGTTTTCAGGGCCGGGCTTGCCTTGATCCCGGCCTCCAGGAACTGCCGCAGCAGCCGCGCGGTCATGGCGGCCTCCCGGTGGGCCTCCTGCCCGCTGCCCATGCCGTCGCACAGCAGCAGAACCACATCCTCGCCTACTTCGAAGCTCTCCACCTGGTCGCCGCACAGACGTTCTCCGGCCCTTGGCCGCAGGGAGGAGCTGACCCGGTATCCGATGCACCCGCTGCCGCTGGCCGGTACCGCCGCCTGATCCAGCAGCTCCGAAAAGCAGGCGTACTGCTCCCGTGCGCTGGCCTGCACCTCCTGCAGCTGCCTGTGGAACTGCTGGCGCAGCAGGTAGTCGTGGACCTGCCGGTCAATGGCCTGCACCAGCGCCGGAAAATGCACGCACCGTGCGGAAAAATGCAGGGGAAAGTCCTGGGCCTCTGCCCGTCCCCGGGCCAGGAGCTTGGGGCAGGCGTCGTTGAAGGCGCTGTAGGTATCGCTGTAGTGGGCCTGCCAGCAATCCGTCCGCAGGACGCAGCCGCTGCATACCTCCTGGGCCGCCCGGTCAAACAGTATGGCGGGGTTTTCCGGCGGCGATGGCTGCTCTCCCCGGAAAAAGCTGTCGTATAAGGCCCGCAGGGCCGCCGCCGGCCGGGCATAGGGGGGGGCGGAGGGTGAGGGGCTTTCCGCGCGTTTCCCGGCGGCGTACCGCTGGGGCAGCAGTCTCTCCGGAGCGATCGCGAACACCGCCGCCCCCGCCATACACTCCCACAGGGTCACCGGCAGCACATCCTGACCGAACAGCAGGCTGAGACCGCCGCATACCCCTGCGGCGCATACGGCAGCCGGCAGCCGGGGCAGCCGCCGCAGCAGGAAGCTGCCCGCAGCACCCCCTGCGCCCAGGAGCACTGCGTACAGGATCACCGGCTCCTTATCCGCCAGATCTGCCAGCAGCCCCAGGCACCCGCCCAGCGCCGCGCCCTGAGAGACGCTGCATCCCCTGCACAGGCACATGAGCAGGGCCATCAGCAGCGCCCGGCCCAGGGAAAAGGAGAAGGCCGATACAGGCACTGCCGCCAGGGCCAGAGCGCATAGGACACCCCATTTTTCCAGCTTCGCCCCGGGCAGCCACGCCGCTCCTGCGGCGGCTGCGGCGGCGCATAGGGCCAGCAGCCAGCTTCGGCCGTCCCGGCCCAGCAGATAGATGCTCTGCACCAGCAGGAAAAATCCCGCCGTGCATACCGGGCGAAACCAGGCCTTCCTGTATAGGGCCGTGTCGTACAGCGCCGTGTTGGCGGCGAAGATCAGCAGGGCCACCGCCGTGCACCGCAGCCCGGACTGAAAATCCATCCATGCGAATGCGCCCCCGGCCACACCCAGCACGGCCGAAAGGCCCGGCAGCCGGATCCCGGCGGCGGCCACTGCTGCCAGGGCGAAGGGGGCGTACATACCCGCCACCTGCCCGCCGCACAGCAGAAAGCCCAAAACCGGCCATTTCAGCCATACCGCCGCCTGTTTCACACCCTTTGGAACGGCTATGGCTCGTCTCCTTTTCACGCGAACCCCTCCTTTGTTTCCCCTATTGTAGGCGGTGGCCCGGGAAAAAAGGGTCGGGAAATCAACGAAAAAACCACACCGGGGATTTTCCGGCGCGGCGGAAGAAACCTGAAGCCGGTCATTGCCCCATTGGTTCTCAAGTTAGCCGCAGCGATTCGCAATGCCCAATACACCGCATCCTTGCCCTAAATCATGTCATTGCGAGGGCACCCCGCGCCCACGGCGATCCGTATCCTCCTCGCACCGCACCCCTTGTACCCCTCGTAGGGGCGACCCTCGCGGTCGCCCACCGCACTGGCTTTCTTGTCACCCGCAGGGCGGGACACCCTCACCCTGCCGCAAGCACCCCTTGCAAAAATCCTGTCATTGCGAACCAGTGACCGATGTCACTGGTGTGGCAATCCGCATTCTCCTCTGCGCCGCCGTCCGCTGGCCGCTCACGCGGGCTCGTGCTGCCCTGGCACGGTGGGGATGCCCTCTTTGCCT
This sequence comes from uncultured Eubacteriales bacterium, assembly GCA_900550615.1. GTDB lineage: Bacteria > Bacillota > Clostridia > Oscillospirales > Oscillospiraceae > Vescimonas. The sequence continues at coordinate 12,848 of URSX01000035.1, read as the reverse complement.
ACCACCCGCGCCCACGCCCCGAACCCAATATCTCTCCCCACAAAAAAAACGGCGGGGCCTTATGCCCCGCCGTACAGCGTGTCAAAACGCCTCGCAGAGTTCGCGTCCGCAGACGCGAAAAGTTGCAATCATTTTCTCTCGCCACCTGTGCGTGAGAGAAAATACTTCTCAGGCTGCCAGTGTGAAATTTGTCCGTCCCTGACGGACAAATTATGCGCGCAGCAGACTGCAAGCCTTTTGTCGGAAAAACCCGGAGGGTTTTTCGACAGTCTCAGCGGCGGGGCCTTACGCCCCGCCGCATCGCGTTCAAATTATATTTTACCCTCTCAATCCGTTCCGTTTTCCTCAAAGTACGCCTGCGTCTGGCGGATATTTTTTCGGATCTCGTCCCGCAGGGCCTCCAGGGAGGAGAATTTCACCTCGTCCCGCAGTCTCTTGCAGAATTCCAGCCGGATATCCTTGCCATAGAGGTCGCCGTCAAAGCCCAGCAGAAATGTTTCCACAGACACGCTGCCGTTTTCGCTCACCGTGGGCCTTGTGCCCACGTTGGTAACGCCTGCAAAGCTGGAGCCGTCCGGCAGATACACCCGGCTCACATAGACCCCGTGCTTGGGCACCAACACATGGCCCGGCACGGTGAGATTCACCGTGGGGATGCCGATGGTGCGCCCGATCCGCTGCCCGTGGCCCACGGTGTGGGTCATGCAGTGCCGGTGGCCCAGGAAGACCGCTGCCCGCTCCACATCTCCGCTTTCCACCAGCGTGCGGATGTAGGTGGAGCTTACCGTAATGCCCTCCACTTCCACCTTGGGGATGATGTCGCAGCCCAGGCCCAGCTCCCGGCATTTTTCCTGCAGCAGCTGAGGGTCGCCCTGGTTCTTGTGACCGAAGTGGTAGTCGTGCCCCGCCACCAGATGCACGGCGTTCAGGTCCCGCGCCAGCTTCTGCTCGATGAAGGCGTCCCAGGGCAGGGTCATCATCTCCCGGTCAAAGGGCGCCATAACCACCCGGTCTATGCCGTAGATCCGTTTCACCAGCTCCCGCCGGTCCTCCGGGGAATTGATGAGAAACACCGGCTTCCCGGTGACCACCTCTTTCGGCGGCCGGTCAAAGGTAAATACAACCGGCTCCGCACCCAATTCCCGGGCCCGCTGCACGGTTTTATTCAGCAGGGCGCCGTGGCCCCGGTGTACCCCGTCAAAAAAGCCCAGGGCAATGACAGTTTGCTTCAAATTCGTTCACTCTCCGAAAAAGTTTTTGATGGAGGTCATGGTGTCCCCCTGTAGGCGGCTCAGGCAGAGGAAATTCCCCTCCCGGCTGTAGATGCGGTAGGTATCCTCCGGCAGCTCTTCCTTGATGAAAAACGGGTTACCGTTGCGGCAGCGTTCCTCCTGCTTCGCCGTTTTCAGCCGGTATTCCGGGTGTCGGCGGAACAGGCTGTCCGTAGGCCGCAGCAGCTTTTCACCCTCCGCCTGCACCTGCTCCAGTGTCACGCTTTCCTCCAGGGTGAACCCGGCAGCCATGGTGCGCCGCAGGGCGTACATGCACCCACCGCAGCCCAGGGCCTGGCCGATGTCATGGCACAGAGTGCGCACATAGGTGCCCTTGGAGCAGCGGATGCGCAGGATATAGTCTATTTCGGATACCTGCTCCAACACCTCCAGGGCGAAAATCGTCACCGACCTTGGCTTCCGCTCCACCACCTTGCCCTGCCGGGCCAGGTCATAGAGCTTCTGCCCCTTGATCTTAATGGCGGAGAACATGGGCGGGATCTGGCGGATGTCCCCGGTGAACCGGGGCAGCACCGCCTCCAGCTCACTCCGCCCCGCCGTGACGGGGGCCAGGGCCAGAACTTCCCCCTCCGTGTCCTGGGTATTTGTGGTGAGGCCCAGCCGCAGTCCGGCTATGTACTCTTTTTCGCCGCCCTCGGCGAAGCTGACGGCCCGGGTGGCCTGTCCCACGAATACCGGCAGTACGCCGGTGGCCATAGGATCCAGGGTTCCGGCGTGGCCGATTTTCTTGGTTTTCAGTATCCCCCGCAGCTTGGCGCACACATCCATAGATGTCCAGCCCTGGGGCTTGTCAATAATCACGATACCATTCGCCATGCAGGCACTCCTTTCCCGTGTGTGCGCCAACCGCGCCAAGTGGCGCGTACAAGGTTTTCCATGGGAAAACCTTGCCGCAGGCGGAATTCACTTCCGCCGAGGAATTAAAATCCGTGCGAGGGGTCCCCGCAAAATGATTCGCCATTTTCAGGGGATGGGCACACATCCATGCTTGTCCAGCCCTGGGGCTTGTCAATCATCGCGATACCGTTTGCCATTTACTCGCCCACCACCATGTCGATGGCCTGCAAAACGGCCTGCTTGGCCTCGCTGAGGGTGCCGCTGAGGGTGGCCCCCGCCGCCGCGGCGTGTCCGCCGCCGCCCAGCAGGGCGCATACCTCCGTGGCGTTGACTCTCGGCCCCGTGCGCAGGGAGATCTTCACCCGGCCGCCTTCCAGCTCCCGCAGCGTCACGCCGCAGTCGGTACCGGCCACCAGGGCCGCCAGACTGGACAGCTCCTCCACATCCGCCTCCGTGGCCTTGTAGTCCAGGCACAGGGAGCGGGGGATCTGCATGATGACCACCCGGTCGTTGTCATAGTACTCCGCCCATTCCGCCATCCAGCCTTCCATGGCCAGACGGGTGCGGCTCTTGGTGCGGAACAGCGCCTTGTTCACCCCGGCCACGGCGATGCCCGTGTCCATCAGGGCCGCCGCCACCCGGTGGGTGTGGGGCGTGGTGTTGCCGTATACGAAGCACCCGGTGTCCGTGGAAATGGCCACATACAGCGGTAGGGCGATCTCCGCCGTCACTGGCGTCATCAGCTGCACGATCTCATAGATGATCTCTCCACAGGCGGCCATCTCCGGCATCACGCACAGCTGGGGCGCGAACCCCTCATTGGAGGGATGGTGGTCGATGGCCAGGTCAATGCAGGAGGCGTACTTCTTTGCGTTCTCCGGCAGCAGGCCCAGGGCTGCAATGTCCACCGATACCACATAGTCCGGCTTAAAATCCGCCTCCGCCCAGTAGGGCTCGGCGTAGGCCCGATAGGTCTCCGTGATGCCGGGGTTTTTCAGCACATACGCGGTCTTGCCCAGATCCCGCAGGGCGCGGCACAGGGCGGCGGCGGAGCCGATGGTGTCCCCGTCCGGCCGCACATGGGTCAGCAGCAGTATCCGGTCCATAGTTTGCAGCAGGGCTGCGGTCTCCTGAATGGTCATTTGATGTCCTCCGGCAGCACGATGTTTTCGTTTTCGGGGTTGGCGGGCTTCACATGGTTCAGCATGTCCAGAATGTGGGCCCCGTAGGCGATGGAGTCGTCAGCGATGAAAAACAGCTCCGGGGTGTAGCGCAGATCCACCCGGCTGCCCAGCTCCCGGCGCAGGAAGCCCGCCGCGGACTTGAGCCCCTTCATCAGCTCCTTTTCGTCCTTGCAGTTCAGGGCGCTGATATAGACCCGGCACTGGCGCAGGTCGGTGGTGGTGTCCACATGGGTGATGGTAAGCATCGCCTCCGCCACCCGGGGATCCTTCACCGTGCGCAGCAGGGCCGAAAGCTCCTTGCGAATTTCTTCGTTGATGCGTCCGATACGATTGGATGCCATCATACATCCTCCTTTCAAAAGCTGGCGAAAAAACTTCGTTTTCTCTGCCAAAAAGCTCGCGATCTAATTTCATAAAAAACAGGGCGGGCGAAGCGCCCGCCCCTCGGCTCATTACACAGTGTGTAGGGGGCGGCGTCCCCGACGCCCCGCTTGTCTTAGGCAACTGTGGATAGTCCCACCGCGCCTTTTACTGCGGAATCTCCTCCATAGTAAAGGCCTCAATGATATCGCCTGTCCCCATGAAACGGGGTTTCATGGGGGCCCCGGATCAAATCTTCTTTGGCAGAAGTGAATTCCGCCAAAGCAAGGTTTTGCTTTGCAAAACACTTGTACGCACGACCTGCGGCGCAGCCGTGCTGCGCAGGAAGGCGACCGGGGTTATTCCTGTCTCGGCAGCTTTTCCTTACTGCGGAATCTCCTCCATAGTGAAGGCCTCAATGATGTCGCCTTCCTTGATATCATTGAACTTCTCGATGGTCATGCCGCATTCGTAGCCAGAGGCGACCTCCTTCACCTGGTCCTTAAACCGCTGCAGGGAGCCCAGCACGCCCTCGTGGATGACGATGCCGTCGCGCACCAGACGCACCTGGCAGTCCTTGCGCTGGATCTTGCCGTCCTGCACATAGCAGCCCGCCACGGTGCCAACGCCGGAGACCTTGTAGGTCTGGCGTACCTCGGCGTGGCCCAGCAGAGCTTCCCGGTACTTGGGGGCCAGCATACCCTTCATGGCGGACTCGATCTCATTGATGGCGTCGTAAATGACCCGGTACATCCGCATGTCCACGTTGGCCCGGGCGGCGCTCTCCCGTGCCGCCGCGTCAGGCCGCACGTTAAAGCCTACGATAATGGCCTGAGAAGTGGAAGCCAGCATCACGTCGGATTCGTTGATGGCGCCCACGCCGCCGTGGATCACCCGCACCCGCACCTCGTCGTTGCTGAGCTTCTCCAGAGATGCCTTCACGGCTTCCACGCTACCCTGTACGTCGGCCTTGACGATGAGGTTCAGGTTCTTCATCTCGCCCGCCTGAATCTGGCTGAACAGATCCTCCAGGGACACCTTGCTTACCGGGGCGTTGGCCTTGGCCTTCTCCTCGGCCTTGCGCTGCTCTACCAGCTCCCGGGCCAGCTTCTCGTCGGCCACGGCGTTGAAGGTGGCGCCGGCGGAGGGAGCTTCACTGAGACCCGTAATTTCCACAGGCACGGAGGGGCCTGCGGAGGTGATCTTCTGGCCCTTGTCACTGACCATGGCCCGCACGCGGCCCACGGAAGTTCCGGCGATGATGATATCGCCCTGGTGCAGCGTACCGTTCTGTACCAGGAGGGTCGCCACGGGGCCCCGGCCCTTATCCAGCTTTGCCTCGATGACCGTGCCCTGGGCGGCGCGGTTGGGATTGGCCTTCAGCTCGCCCACCTCGGCGGTGAGAGTGAGCATTTCCAGCAGATTGTCCACGCCCATGCCCGTTTTGGCGGAGATGGGACACACGATGGTCTCGCCACCCCACTCCTCGCACACCAGGCCGTACTCGGTGAGCTGCTGCTTGATGCGCTCGGGGTTGGCCTCGGGCTTATCCATCTTGTTGATGGCCACAATGATGGGGATGCCCGCCGCCTTGGCGTGGTTGATGGACTCCACGGTCTGAGGCATGATGCCGTCCTCAGCGGCCACCACCAGGATGGCGATATCCGTGACCATAGCGCCCCGGGCGCGCATGGAGGTGAAGGCCTCGTGGCCCGGGGTATCCAGGAAGGTGATGGGCTTGCCGTTCACCATCACCTGGTACGCGCCGATGTGCTGGGTGATGCCGCCGGCCTCACCGGATGCCACATGGGCATTGCGGATGTAGTCCAGCAGACTGGTCTTGCCGTGGTCCACGTGGCCCATGACCACCACAACGGGAGCCCGGGGTACCAGATCCTCGGCCTTGTCCTCGTGGTCGTCGATGAGCTTTTCCTCGATGGTGACGACGACCTCTTTTTCCACCTTGCAGCCCATTTCCTCGGCAATGATGGCGGCGGTGTCGAAGTCGATCATCTGGCTCAGGGAGGCCATAACGCCGTTTTTCATCAGGCACTTGACCACCTCTGCGCCGGTCTTTTTCATCCGGCTTGCCAGCTCGCCCACGCTGATCTCGTCGGGGATCTGCACGGTGACGGGGGTCTTCTTGATAACCTCCAGCCGCAGGCGGCGCAGCCGGTCAGCTTCCTCCTGCTTGCGCTTGTTGCTGACGAAGTTGTTGTCCCGGCGCTGCTTGCTGTTGCGGAATTTCTCCTTGCCCTGGGTCTGCTGCTGATCTCGCCGTCCGCGGCTGCGGGCGTCGGCCATGTCCTGCAGCTTCTCGTCGTACTTGGCCAGGTTGATGTTGGTGGCCTTGCTGGTGTCCACCACCTTGGTCTTGGGCACCCGGCTGGTGGGCTGCGGGTTCTGCTGGACGGGCTTTGTCTCCGCCTTCTTTTGGGCAGGCTCCGCCTTGGCGGGCGCGCTGCTCTTGGCAGCGTCCTTCTTGCCCTCTGCCTTTTTCTCGGCGGCAGGCTCGGCCTTCTTCTCCGCCGCAGGCTTCATGCCCTCGGCGAAGATCACCTGAATGCCGGACACCGGGTTGTGCTGCGTCAGATACTCGAAAATCAGCGATAGCTCGTGATCCTCCAGCACCTGCATGTGATTTTTGGGTGTCTGCGCATACTGCGTCAGGATCTCCGTGATCTGTTTCGTGGGCAGGCCAAAGTCCTTGGCCACCTCATGCACCCTGTATTTGTTCCCGATATTACCCAAATAAAGCCACCTCCATCATTGTGATACGAATGCACCTGTGTGCAGTAGTTTACGATTTTTTGCGCCCGGAGCCTTTGCCCTTTTTCACGGGCTTGCTGCCCTCGAATCTGACCCGCGCCTGGGCCTTCTGACGGCTTCTGGCCGCCGCGCCGCGCTCTTTCCTGGCCGGTTGGGATGTTTTTTTCTTCTCCCCGCCGCCCCGGGACTCATGTTCCGGCGGCGCGGCCTTTTCCAGGGGCTTTGGCGGGCGTTTTTTGCCCGTGCGCACGTTCCTCTCATGGGCCAGCTGCTCCAGCTTTCGCTCCCGGGCCCGCTGGGCCTTGATGGCCATGCGCTCTGCGGCCCCTGTGAACTTCTCCGGCTCCAGCGCCGCCAGCTTTTTCGCCACCGCGTCTGCAAAGCCGATGTCCGTCACCGCCGCCATGGCGCAGCTGGTGCGGCCCAATGCCCTTCCCAGCTCCTCCTTCGTGGTCGGGATCACCAGGCACAGGCAGTTCCCCGTGCCCGCGAAGGCCATGGCCCGCCGCACGGAGCCTGCCGCGGCATCGCCCGCTACCAGGATGATCCGCGCCTTTTTGGCCCGGGCCGCCGAGCCCACCGGCTCCTCGCCGATCTCCACCCGGCCCGCCTTGTGGGCCAGGCCGATCATAGACAGAATTTTCTCCATGCTCAGCCCTCGATCTGCGCCTGCAGCGCCTCATAAATGTCCTGTCCGATGGCCGTCTCAAAGGCCCGTTCCAGAGCCCGGGACTTCCTGGCCTTCTGCAGGCACTCCGCGTCGGGGCAGATGTAGGCTCCCCGCCCGGATTTTTTCCCCGTGGCGTCCACGCAGATCTCCCCCTCCGGGGTCTTTACGATGCGTACCAGAGCCTTTTTATCCTTCATTGTGCGGCACCCCACACATTGCCGCTGGGGAATTTTTCGCTGCTTCTGCATGGCGTACCTCCCTAGTTTATGCTGTCGAAAATTCCTCTGGAATTTTCCGACAAAAGGCTCGCAGTCTGCTGCGCGCATAATTTTGAGCCCATGGCTCAAAATTCCACACTGGCAGCCTGAGCAGTATTTTCTCTCACGCGCATGTCGCGAGAGAAAATGATCTCAATTTTTCGCGTCTGCGGACGCGAACTCTGCGAGGCTTCTTACTCAGCCGCTTCCTCCTCGTGATAGGAGGCGGGCTTGATGTCGATCTTGTAGCCGGTAAGCCGCGCAGCCAGGCGGGCATTCTGCCCCTCCTTGCCGATGGCCAGGCTCAGCTGATCGTCCGGCACGATGGCCCGGCAGGCCTTGCCCTCCTCCGCCAGCTGCACGCTGATGACGTCTGCCGGCGCCAGCGCGGCGGCCACAAACTCCGCCGGGTCGTCGCTGTAGGGCACGATGTCGATCTTCTCGCCCCGGAGCTCCTCCACAATGGCATTCACCCGCTGGCCCCGGGGGCCTACGCATGCGCCGATGGGATCCACATTTTCGTCGGAGGAGTATACGGCCATCTTGGTGCGGCTGCCGGCCTCCCGGGCGATGGAGCGAATTTCCACCGTCCCGTCGAAAATCTCCGGCACCTCCAGTTCAAACAGCCGCTTCACCAGCCCCGGATGGGTCCGGGAGATGAGCATCTGCGGGCCCCGGCTGCCCCGGCGCACCTCCACCAGGTAGACCTTCAGGATCTGACCCTCGTAGTACTGCTCGCCGTTGACCTGTTCACCCAGCAGCAGCACCGCGTCGGTGGCGTCGGCGCCGGAACCCAGACGCACGGTGGCGTTGCCGGTACGGGGATCGATGCGCAGCACGGTGGCCGTAAGGATCTCATGCTGCTTGGAGTTGAACTCATCGTAGATCATGCCGTGCTCGGCCTCCCGCAGACCCTGGATGATCACCTGCTTGCCGTTGCCGGCGGCGATACGGCCGAAGTCCACATTTTTCACCGGGAAGCGCACGGTGTCGCCTACGTGGTACTTGGCGGAGATGGCCTTGGCCTCCTCGGCGGAGATTTCTGCGGCGGGGTTTTCCACTTCCTCCACCACGGTCTTCTCCACGAACATCTTCAGGTCGTGCTTTTCCTCGTTCACGTCCACCACCACGTTTTCCACGTCCTCGTGGTCACGCTTGTAGGCGGTCACCAGAGCCTGCACGATCTTTTCCAACATAAAATCCTGCGGGATGCCGCGCTCCTTTTCCAGCAGCGCCAGAGCGGCAAAGATCTCTTCACATTTCATAGCTGAATCTCCTGTTCTGTATTAGAAAAATCATGAATCACAAATTGAACTGTCATAAAGCAGGTAAGAACGAAGTGTTTCGCCGGGTCAGAATACTATGCGCAGCCGCACCATGGCGATCTCGTTTTTCTCGAACCGCAGCTCCTGTCTGCCCATTTCCAGCACCACCGCGCCGCTGTCGTACTCCTTCAGCACCCCGGCAAATTCCTTCCGCCCGTCCCGGTTCTGGTAGGTTTTCAGCAGCACGGGACTGCCGATGAATTTCTCAAAGTCCGACGGCCGCTTCAGTTGTCGCTCCGCCCCGGCGGAGGACACCTCGAACACATAGCTGCCCTCAATGGGGTCCGCCTGATCCAGCAGGTCGCTGACCCTCCGGCTGACGTTTTCACAGTCCAGGATATCCACGCCGCCGTCCTTGTCCAGATACAGCCGCAGATACCACTGGCCGGCCTCCCGCACATACTCCGTGTCCCACAGCTGGCAGCCGAACTCCTCCACCACGGGCGCAGCCAGCTCCGCCACGATTTCCGTCACCTTTTTCATCGAATGTCCTCACATTTCCACAATTTTAAGGATCGCAAATTAGCCAACAAAAAGAGCGGACCGGGAAGTCCACTCTGCGAAACACATACCTTACTGCTTACACTATACCATATAAATGCCGCCAATGCAAGCGTTTTTTGCAATACGGAGACAGACTCCCGATAAAATTTCTTCGATATGCAAAAGCGAAGCGGTCCCAGCCGCTTCGCTTTTCTTGCACTTTATTCGCCAAAGTTGCTGTTGATCAGCTCCGACAGGGCCGCTACGGCTTCCTTTTCGTCTGCGCCGTCAGCGATCAGAGTGATGGTAGTGCCGCCCACGATGCCCAGGCTCAGTACCCCCAGCAGGCTCTTGGCGTTTACGCGGCGCTCATCCTTCTCCACCCAAATGCCGCACTTGAACTCATTGGCCTTCTGAATGAAGTAGGTAGCGGGTCTGGCGTGCAGCCCGACTTCGTTCTTCACGGTGACTTCCTGTGTATACATATTCCTCTTCTCCTTTACGCACAGCAAGTTATTCGGAATGAATCCTTCTTAACCATCTTTAATTATACGGATAGAGGGCGGGATTGCAATGGCAAAAACCACGAAAAAAGCGACAAACCCCGGTAAAACACGGATGAATTTTTACTTTTCCCACAAAACAAACCCATTCCGTTTCGCCATAATCATCAGCCCCGGCCAAATCCAACCACCCGCCTTTCCGCTTCTATTCGCACTTCGCGCACCCGCGTATCACTTCAGCTCCACCACCGTCACCCCGGCCTCGCCCTCGCCGTATCGGCCCAGACGGAAGCTCTTGACCACCTTGCTGCGCCTCAAAATTTCATGTACCGCCTTGCGCAGGGCGCCTGTTCCCTTGCCGTGGATGATGGTCACCGTCTCCAGCTTGGCCATGACGGCGGCATCCAGATAGTTTTCCACCACGCTCTCGGCCTCCAGAGTCTCATACCCCCGAATGTCCAGCTCCGAGCTTGCCCGCCGCTCCAGATGCAGCGTGGGCACGGGGGTGGTCTTGGGTGCCATGGGCTGCTTTTTCTGCTGGGGCTGGCCCTCAATGAGCCGCACCTGTCCGGGCTTTGCGGTCATTTTCATCTTTCCTGCCTGCAAAACCAGGCTTCCGTCCCCGTTCACCTGCACCACCGTGGCGGCGGTGCGCACCCCGGGCAGCTCCACCCGATCCCCGGCCGCAATGGGCCGCGATGGCTTCTCCGGCTCCGGTGTCTCCTCCCGCAGGTGCAGGGCCTCCTGGGCGGCGTTCATGTGCTTCCTCGCCGACACCTTCGCGTCGTTGATGGCCTGGAAATCCGCCTGCTGCTGCATTTTCTTGCGCAGTGCGTCCAGCTCTGCGAAGATTTCGTCCACCTGCTGCTGTGCCTGCCGCACAATGCGCCTGGCCTCGTTTTCGCCCTTGCTCCGGGCGTTTTCCTTGGCCTTTTCCATCTGCTCCCGGAAGGTCCGGGCCTTCCGGGCATCCTCCTGGCTCTGCTGCCACAGCCGGTCCGCCTCAGCCTGGGCCTTCTCCAGCCGCTGGCGCTTCTCCTCCAGCTGGGTCAGCACATCCTCAAAGCGGATGGACTCGCTGTCCATCTGGGCCTTAGCGGCGGCAATAACCTCCTCGTCAAGGCCCAGTCGCCGGGAAATTGCAAAGGCGTTGGACTTGCCGGGGATGCCGATGAGCAGCCGATAGGTAGGCCGCAGGGTGGCCACGTCGAACTCACAGCTGGCGTTTTCCACCCCCGCTGTGGTCATAGCGAAGGTCTTCATCTCTGCGTAATGGGTGGTGGCGGCGATGAGGGAGCCCTTGCTGCGCCCGTTCTGGATGATGGCAATGGCCAAGGCCGCCCCCTCCACCGGGTCGGTGCCCGCGCCCAGCTCGTCGAAGAGCAGCAGGCTGTTCTCGTCCGCCTGGCGCAGAATTTCCACGGTGTTGGACATGTGGGCCGAGAAGGTGGACAAGCTCTGCTCAATGCTCTGCTCGTCACCCACATCCGCCAGCACCCGGTCAAAGACCCGCAGCCTGCACCCGTCGTCGGCGGGGATCTGCAGCCCGCACTGGGCCATCAGCGTCAGCAGCCCGATGGTTTTCAGCGTCACCGTTTTGCCGCCGGTATTGGGACCGGTGATGACCAGGGTGTCATAGGAATTGCCCAGCTCCAGGGAGATCGGCACCGCCTTGGCCTGGTCCAGCAGCGGGTGCCTGGCCCGGCGCAGTACGATGCCGCCCTTCCGGGCCAGGATGGGCTTGGCGGCGTTCATCCGGTAGCTCAGCTGCCCCCGGGCGAAGATCACGTCCAGATGCACCAGAATGTCGTAGTCGTAGAGGATGTTCATCATCTGGGCCGCGCACTCTCCGGAGAGAATGCGCAGAATGCGGTCAATTTCCTTTTCCTCCCGGGCCTGCAATTCTTTTAATTCGTTGTTGGCCTGCACCACGCCCATAGGCTCCACGAACAGTGTCGCCCCGGAGGAGGAGATGTCGTGGACGAGGCCTGGGATGCTCCCCTTGCACTCGGCTTTCACCGGCACCACGAACCGTCCGTCCCGCTGGGTGATGAGGGCCTCCTGCAAGACCTTGGCGTAGGAGGGGGAGGAGATGATCTTCTGCAAAATCTGCCGGCCCTTGCTGGCCGCCAGACGCATCTTGCGCCGGATGTCGGCAAGCTCGGGGCTGGCGGAGTCGGCAATGGTCTCCTCGTCCAGAATGGCTCCGTGGATTTTATCTTCTAAAAACTTGTTGGTGTGCAGGGCGGAAAAGAGATGATCCAGCACGGATTTCTCCCCCTGCCGGTCCCGGTCGTATTCCGAGACCCGCCGGGAAGCCGTCAGCAGGTCCGCCACATCCAGCAGCTCCCTTGTGTTCAGCACCCCGCCGTGGTCGGCCCGGTTCAGCGCCCGGGACACATCCTTCACCCCCGAAAAGCTGGGGCTGCCGTAAAGACCCAGCCGCTCCCGTGCGCTCTGGGTCTCCTCCTGCAAGTGCAGGGCCTCCTCCAGATCGCACACCGGCGCGAGAGCCCGGCATTTCTCCTTGGCCGCGTCGCTCACTGCCAGAGAAGCCAGTGTCTCCAGAACCACCGGCAGCTCCAGCGTCCGTATGGATTTTTCAAATAATGTATTCATGGAATATTCCTCTTTTGCCTTGGAAATATAATTTTCCCTATGTAACTAAAACCAAAATGAACCCACAGGGGACATCCGCGCCACCGCCCATACAGCCCCATGCCATTTCGTAGGGGACGATGCCTACATCGTCCCGCCCCACTGTACTATTAATTAATAATGCGTCCGTAGGGGCGACCCTTGCGGTCGCCCATCCCACCGCACTTCATGCCATCCGTAGGGGCGCTCCCCTCATCGCCCTGTCTGATAACAGATGCACTTCTTGTGCATGTCCGTAGGGGGCGGCGTCCCCGACGCCCCGGTTACTGTACTCTTTGATACGCTTCCGTAGGGCGGGCTGACCACAGCCCGCCGCCCGGACTTGCACCGGCTCCTTGCAAAAACACTGTCATTGCGAGGGCGCAAAGCGCCCGTGGCAATCCGCATCCCCCGTCCCCTCGGCCCCCTTGCCTAAAGGGGACTGTCGCGGCGAAGCCGTGACTGGGGGATTCTTTTCCCACGCCTCTTGCAACCCCTCCGTAGGGGCGGGGTTCTACCCCGCCCGCGGGA
>URSX01000034.1 GCA_900550615.1 uncultured Eubacteriales bacterium | reverse complement strand
GGCCGGGGCAATCCGCCGGATTCTCCCAGCCAAGCCATCTCAGAATCTGCGGCTTCTTCGATGGGTACTAGAGTCACGGTTTGGTGCGGCGCTGCCACACGATGTCGTACCCCAGGGCATCGGCCAGCTGCACGGCCTCGGTGTAGCGCAGAGATTCCCGCTGGAGTTTGTTGGACAAGTTGGAAACACTGTTGCTCCAACCATGTTCGTCAGAAAGCAGGTCTACCACCTCCTGCATCGTACAGCCGGAGCGCACAATGTACGCCTTGATCTCGTTTCTCAGATTGGATTTCATGTCGTTTTTGCCTCCATTTGTTCGTGAAATGTGTTCATTTCCCGGTGATGTGCCGTCACCGGTGGATAAAATTTTTAAGCACGGACGCCTTTCATTCGTAATTTGCGCTGCGATGGGGTACTCAAACGTGACCCCATCCGGCTTTACCGTCTGGCGGTGTTTTGTTTGCGACCGTGTGCTTCCTCACCGCCGGGCGATGGGGCTTCACTGCCCGGTAAATCACCAAACAAGAAAGCCTGTGCTTCCTGCCGTGAAATAGTTCACGGTTTGCACAGGCCTTGAAATTTGCATAGTCATTTTGCCTTCTTATTCTGAGGGAAAAGCGAAAATCCTCTGTACGTACCGTACAGTACGTACAGCAAAATCTCACTTCAATTTCAGCCAAAGGGCAGTGCGACCACCTCGATCCCCACAAAGCCCCGCACCCGCCTGCCGCCGGAGTAGATATTGTTGGTGGGCTCCACGTTGTAGACCGCCGCATTCTGGGTCAGCTCCGAGCTGAGCCGGTTAGCTGACAGGGGCTTGCGCACATTGTCCTCGCACCAGACCTTGTATGCCTCATAGATGGACTTGGAACTGGCCTCATAGTCCGCACGAAAGCGAATGTACCCCTCCGACTGCAAAAACTCCACCACGTTGTTGCTGCCGCGCCGCACCGTTTCCACGTTCTCCTGGGCCTTGGGGCTGATCGTAAAGCGGTAGTTCTGGGCGATGAGGCGGTGCAGCCCCTCCAGGCACCACAGGAAAATGCCCTCTCGCTCCGCCGCCAGCTTCTCTGCCAGGAAGGGGTCGTCCACCCGGTCCGCCGGACGGTCCCTGGTGGTCAGGACGATCTGCCGCCGGAAGAAGCCATCGGACTGGTCGTGAAGCGCCGTCAACGCCCCGTTGCCGAAGCAGAGAAAGCGCACATAGAGCAGACTCTGGTAGCTCTGGACGCCTTTGCGCTCCAAATCCATCTTGCACTCGGAGGTGATGATGGACTTGATGTAGTTGGTTTTGGGCAGGGCGCTCAAATCCATATCATCGTCCACCATTAGCAGCTTGTGCTCCAGGTCAGCCCGGCTGAAGCGGTTGTTTTCCACCTTCTGGATACTGGTGGTGTTCATGCTGTCCCCCAGGATGGCACGCATCACTAGGTCGATTCGGCTTTTGCCCTCGCCGCCCCTGCCGATGATGAGCAGCATCTTCTGGGCCCTAGTGGTGGGCAGCAGGCAGTAGCCCAGGTACTCCTGCAAGGTGGGGATGTCCTCCGGTTCTAGCAATTCGGAGAGGAACCGCAGCCACCGCTCCGGCCTGGGGGCGTCCGGCAGATAGCCCACAGCCAGGCGGTTGTTGCAGTAGGTCTTTTCCGGCGAGAAGCGGCCGTCCATGAAATAGGTGCCGTTGGCCACGTGGATGCGGTCGGTCTCGATGGGAAGAGGCGGCGAGTAGGCTTGCAGTTTGATGCTGGCGAGCAGATTGGACACCAGTTTGGACAGTCCGCTGGTGACGCAGCCGGAAACCGTCTCCAGGATCTGCTGGCTGACCACCGCCTCGTCCTCCACCGCTCCGTCCACCGTGAACAGCCTGCCCCGGATACACTTCATAGGGTGAGCCGCCAGAAATTCCTCGCAGAACAGCACCTCGTTGATGTTCTTCCCGTCATACCAGGCGGGCCAGCCGCCGTGACTGGGCGGCGCAGCAGATTGTTTGCGCATTGTGTGTTGTCTCCTTTCTCCATTCTTTCAGTTGCCGATTGATCTTTTGGATGCTTCCGTCTGCCATCAGCTGCTGAACCACTGTCTCCCGCTCATGGGAATCCCCTTGCAGCAGGGCGTCCAGCAGGTACTCCGCCCAGGGAAGCCGGTGGCAAGCCTCCACAAACCGCTCGTTCAGTGTTTCCTCCGGTGTCTGCGGGGCATACCGCAGTTTCCACTCCTCCAGCGTCCGGCGGTACTGCCCCAAAACAGAACAGCACAGCCGCTCATCCTCCCGGAGCTGCTGTGCCTTGGTTTTCTGTTTCAGTTTTTGGCAGATGGATTCCGGCAGGGGCTTGTCCGGCGCAAGATGGAAGTCCGCCGCCAGTTTTCGGGCTGCATCATACAGGCTCAGGCCAAAAAGATTGGCAGCCAGGTCGATGACGTCCCCGTGCGCTCCGCAGGCAAAACAGTGGTAGTGGTCGTCTGCTACCAGCAGGCTGGGGTGGTGGTCGTTGTGGAAGGGGCAGAGCGCCATTCCACAGCGGTTGACCGCAACGCCATACAGCTGTGCAGCCTCCCTGGCGTTGACGGCGGTTTTTACGGTTTCAAACAGGTTCATACAATTCCCTCCATTTCTTGATGCGTGGGGCGCTTTTCTCACCCCTCTGTATCAGTTATGGGGAAAATCGAAAAAAACAGGCTGATGGCACGACAGCGCCGTTTCAAAAAACATGACAAAGCCCTGCCTGTGTGCTATGATAGAAAAAGAAAAACATGACAGGAGGAGGCCGATGGACAAGATCATCAACCACGCAGTGCTGTCGCTGGATTTCTGGCAGGATACCGTGACTTACGAGGGCTGCGCCATGCCCACGGGGACCATTGGCTGCGAGGTATTGAACATTTCAGCTGAAGCGATTGAAACCCTTACCCCGCCCTGCGATACGATGAACCGCCTGCTGCAGGGGATGAACACGGGGACGGTGGACCTGACGCTGCTGCCCCAAGTGCAGGGCGCTGCCAGCGGCATCCTCTCCTTCATGGATGTTACGCCGCCGTTCTCCCGGCTGTCCAATAGTGACTTCGGGAAGAAACTGGCGGATGTTTTCTCTGCCGCGTATCTGGAAGATGCAAGAGATTATTTGCAGCTTTCCCAGCAGGAGCAGCTGCTCTGCACCTTGACCGGCCAGCACAGCAGGGCGGCGCAGCTGATCCGCATGACCCAGGTATTGGGACATCTGAGCTATTCCCTCCGCCAGTACAAGGACGCCCTGCTCCCGTTTGCCCGGCAGCTGAATGAACCCGGCCACGACCGCACGGCGGAGGGCTATGCAGCACTGTTTGGGCAGTTTTTCCAGGAAGAACCGACACTCTCTGACGGCAATCCCTCCCGGATGACCCTGACCAACGCCTCGGTGCAGTACGTCTCCGCCATTCGCCCCGGTGCGGCGGAACCGCAGCTGGTGAAGCGGATGCACTACGTCAGTTTTGTGGGGATGTTTCGCTCCGACCTGTTCGAGGGTCTGTGCGTGGGCCATGCGCCCAGACAGTGCCCCATCTGCGGGCGGTGGTTTTTGACCACCGATGCCCGGCGCACCAAATACTGCGGCGGTCTGGCTCCAGGGGACAAGCGGCGCCGGACGTGCCGTCAGATCGGCAACCTGCGGGGGCGGGCACAGCGGGAGCTGGCGGCAGACCACCCCATTAAGGCGGTCTATAACCGTCGGATGAATACCATCCTCCAGAGTACCCGCCGTGGGAAGCTGGACGCGGAACTGGCCAAAGTAATGAAAAAGCTGGCAAAGGATAAGATGCTGCGGGCGATCTCTGACCACAGTTATGCCAGCACCAGTTACGAGCAGGAAATGACCCAGGAGGCCCTGCTTGCAGAGGCAAAGAGACGAATGGCTTTGTAGTGCCATAGGAAGGCGGTGAGGAAATGGCGGAAGTGGAATTTACTTGGGCGTTGGACGGCTACTGCGCCCGATATGGTTTTCTGGCCCAGCCGGAGGGGCTGACTATGCGGGAGGCGGCGCGCGTCTTTCAGCTTGACCCGCAGCCGCCGGAGGCAGAAACACTCAACGATTACATCACTGCCGCCCTGCGGGAGCGAAACCTGGACTACTTCTCCTTCTTCCTGCACCACTATGAAACCCGGCTCAATGGCCGTGTTCGCCGTTTCCTGATGCGGGAGGGGCTGGAACGCTATGACCCGGAGCGGTTCCTGGACTACAAAATGGGGTGTGTCCTCGCCATGCTGGATTGCCTTCCGGGCTATGACCCGATGAAGGAGGCGGACTTTCTGACCTATGCCCATTATTTTATCGGCAATGCACTTCTGGAGTGCCGCCGCCAGGAAGAGGCCGGTTCCTTCCAATCTCTGGACGAATACAAGGCCGCTCGTGGGATCGCCTGGCTCTACAACAATTCCGGCAAGAGCACAAAAGATGTCATCGCCGAATATGCCAACCATCAGAACTGCACCGAAATGACTGCCGCAGAGTACCTGGCGTTGGCACAGTGCAACCGCAGCCGGGTGCCCTTCTACCAGACAGTACAGGACGAAGAGGGGGAGGAGACCGGAGAAGATGTAAGCCGGGACGACAGCTGGAATTATGCGGACATTCTATGGAACAGCATCCGGGCCAAGGCTGTTCGGGAGGCTTTTGAAAAGCTGGATTACCGGGAACAGACCCTTTTGGAAAAGCGGAACGCCGTCTGCATGACCTGCGGTCGGGTGAGCCCGCTCAGCACCCGCATGAGCTTTGAGGACTTGGCGGTGCAGTTTGAGGGCAGCACCGCCAGCGGGGCGGAACGTGCCTATCGCCGGGCGGTGGAACATCTGGCCTGTCTGTTGACAGAGGCTGGCGTCATCCACATGGTTCGATTGAAACGGAAATCGCAGACCCGCAGAAAACAAAAAATTGCCGCCGCTATCTACCTGTATCAGGTGGACAACGACGGCGAATGGGGCGAGATTCAGTTCGATTTTGAGCGAAGCGCAGCGGAGATTGTGCGGTTGGCGGAGTGGGACACGTCCAGGACACACCGCTTTGCCAATAGGGCAGCGGCTTATCTTCTTGCCTGTGGTAATGGCAAACTTCCAAAGTCTGATATACTCGCATTGGAGCATTAGAATGGATGCCGTCCGCCATGATGTTGTTGGGCGCAGCGTTACAACGCCTACTCAAATTGATTGTTGTACGGCCCGGCATACACGGATGATATGGCCGCATAAGGAAGTGTATTGCACGCCCAAAAATCGCGCATGTTTACAAGCTCGCTTTTCGCAGTCCGGCCCCTGAAAACGCAGATAATCTTTCTCCCAAGGATCTTCTTTGCAGTTGACCGCAACGGAAACGGCTTTGGCATAGTCGCACGCCGAGCTGCCGCCCACGGCCAGCAGCAGGTCCGCCTGGTGCTAACGGGCAATCTCGATGCCCTCGTCATAGATTACATTCTTTTTGATGGAACCATCCCCGTAAATCAGCACCACATTCGAGCCATATTTGGAAAGTTCGTTGTTCAGGTACCCTGTTTTTGTCCACCATGGTCCTGTGTCCTTTCCAGGTGGTTTTTCCTTGCCCCCATGGGGTCCGGCAGCCGCCCTGGTTCTGTTTTCAGCATACCCCATCCGGAAAAATTCCGCAACCGACTGGAAGTAGAACAGCGTTGTGCTGTGATTTTTCACATTCTGTCATTTCTTCTCCGGTGCAGTGGGAGGCAGGCAGGCGAGCATGCGGGAAAAGGCAGCAAGCATTCTGCGGACGCTCTCCTCCATCTGTGTATCATCGTCACACTGCTGCTCCATATAAAGGCGGAGGTCTCCTTCCTCCGTGATTTCCATTCCTGCGGTGAGGGAGGGCTGCCCCTGCCCTTGGAATTCCATGCGGGTCCCAGCATACGCCGGGGACTCGCTTCCCACAAAACACCACAGGCAAAGGTTTCCTCTTACCCCCACAAACAGATCCACAATTCCATGATTCGGCAGCCGGCAAAAATACAGGGTTCCATCCTTAAAAGGATGTTCCCGGTAGGGGATACAAAGATGGTCAAAGGCAAGGGCGGCAGTGGATGGATTCATAAACAATTCCTCTTTCTTCATTGCAATTGCGTTTCCCGGCTCAGCGCCTGCTCCAGGCGCGCGATGCGCTTTTCGGCGGGGGGATGGCTGCGATACAGGGCTTCGGTGATGGTCAGCGGGCGGTCTTCCTCCGGAGCCGCAACGGCCAGGAAATGAGCCAGCTGGACCCCGTATCCAAGGGTACAGGAATACAGGTCGCTGCGGTATTCCGCCTGGCGGCTCACCAGGCCCATAACGGCCTGGTAGACGGCCACCACACAGCGCTGCAGCAGGCTGAAAAATCCTGTCACCAGTTTTGCAGTTCCCTGGAACGCCATGACCCCCAGCCAGGAGCGGAACCCGCTGAGCACGGCAAAGACAAGGAACAGGATTCCCACCAGGACAAGGGACATCATGCTGATGGTGCCCATCAGCAGCACAATAGACGCAAACACCCCACGGGAAAATTCCGGGTCATAGTGGAGGGTATGGGAGATTTCATGGGCCAGAACCGCGTTCAGAGTAATGGGGTCGGCATTCTCGAAGGTTCCCCGGGCCACGCTGATGCAGTTTGCACCGTAGGCAGTTGCCTGCATATCCCTGTCACCGGGAATCAGATAGAGCTTCAGCCCGGAAATATCCCTCCCGCTGGTATGCTTTACATCCTCCGCCAGCGTCGCCCTGGCCGCCTGCAGGCGGCCCTTTTCAAAGGCGGGCAGTTTGTCGCAGGCCACCGCCCCTTCCTGGAACAGGGCGATGTATCCCCCCAGCCAGACATACAGCGCAACGATCCCCGTGAGGACCCCGGCCACGGCCGGTTGCTCCAGAGCCAAAGCCATCACCACAAAATCCAGGGCCAGCACAGCGGCTACCTTGCCCATACAGGTCACTCTCGTCATGACCGATTCCTCCTTCTTCTTGGTGCACAGCGGAGACTGTCAAAAGGAAAACAGCACCTGACTTCCCCGGTAATCCACAATCCCTGTTCCCGGGGCAAGGGCTGCAATCTTCTCCTTGCGGAAACGATACTCTTTCACCGGCGTGTTCCGGGTCTGTGTCTCGGTGCGATTGTTGCCCAGCAGTAGATCCCAGGGAGAGTTGGCCCGTAGCCGCTTGTCCACCGTGACGGCTTTGCTTTTGTACACCACATCCATCTGGCCGCACCGTGCCTGAATCTTTTCCGCGGAGGCCATATTCTCATGCCGGGTATAGATGCGGACGGGGAAGGTGCCCATCACCACGTTCAGCGCCGATTCTTCCAGGGAAAAGATGTCCGCCGAAAAGAGATGGACCGCTGTGGCAGGGGGCAGATTTTTCAGAATGTGCAGAAACACCTCCCGCCCGGTACTTTTGCCGTCATCCACCAGTAGCAGGAAACAGCGGGCAGCGTTGCCCCGGACATAGTCCAGCGTGAGCCTGCCCAAGAATTTCTGCACCGACGGGTCACAGGAGAAGGCACCCAGGGGAACGCGGAGGGCGGTTTCCCCAGCCAGCGGGCTTCCTTTCAGCAGCGGCCCCACCAGGGGAAGCACCATCTCAAAATCCGCAGCGGCGGCACTGACCTCCGCGTATCTGCCCAGCAAGCAGTCGCGGTCGGCCTCGTCAATCATGCCCTGCTCCACCAGCTGCTCCAGCTTCCACCTCACCAGCATGGTTCCGCTGTACTCCTCCAGCTTCTCCACCGTGAGCGGTGCCATGTTGCCCAGACGGCGTTCCGTCTCCTTCACAAACTGGATATAGGCCACCACCTTCATGGAGGAAAGGCCATCCATGCCTAGGTCGGAGAGGAACCCCCGCAGCCGCAGACTCCCGGTCAGGGTGGACACGTCCAGAAGGTTGGGGCACAGGCTGACCTTGCCGCTGCGGATATCGGTCACCGGACCCCATCCGAAGGATGCCGTGGGCATTTCCTCGCCCTGGATATTGTCCACCAGGATCAGGGTCTTGCCCCCGGCACGGCAGGTTCGGAGAAGGCTTTCCCCCACCGCCTGCCGGACCAGGCCGTCCGCGCCGCTGACCAGAAAGTGAAGGTCGGCAGTTCCCGGGATTCCCTGGTCAAAGGAGTGGATATACTGCAGATAATTCATGGTGCATCTCCTCCTTGTACGGGATACAGGATGTGTACCTTCTGAGGCGGACAGGCACCGATCTTCACATAGCAGTCGCCGGTATCCAGCTCGGCGAACGCCCGGTCGGTCACCAGGGGTTCCCGCTCGAGCTTTCTCTCGGCGGAGCCATAGCGGGAGGGCGGCAGGACCAGATGTTCCCTGTAGTCGGAGCCGAACAGCGTCTGCAGGGTGCTGATGGTGGTGGGGTCTCCGGGCCGGAAGGACAGCACCATGGGAAATCCGGCCAACCCGCCCATGGTACCGTGGGGATTGAAATCGGGGTTGAGTCCATACAGATTTTCCACGCTCTGACTGGTCAGCAGGATCTGCAGGCCATACTCTCTCCCCAGGTTCGCCGCCTGAAACAGGCCGAAATCCGCCGTTTTGCCGCCATCGCACATCTTGTCGATCTCATCCAGCACAAGGAGCAGGGGCGGGGTTTGGTCCTTATGGTTGGACATTTTGAAATCCTTCAGCTTTTTCAGGTAGTAGAGCATGAAGGGGCGGCTGATTTCCGCCGAGGCCAGATCATACAGGAAAAACAGGTTGCGGCCGTATTTCCCAGCCAGATAATCGCTGATGGTGTCCCGGCCCCGGGACTCAAACGCACCGCTGAACTTTTCCAGTACCTGATTGAAAAAGAACAGAATGTCGGCAGCCCGGCGGTGGGGTCTGTAGTGTGTCGGGCAGGCGGGATCATAGTTGAAGTCCTTTTTCAGCACAGAGACATTGCGGGGATGTCTGGCAAGATAGCCCAGAATCTCCTCCATGGACATCTGGCGCAGTGCATTGACCAGTTCCCAGTTGCTGGTGTCCTGATCCGGATAGAGGTCCACAATCACCCGCAGAATCCCGATGAACGCATCCCGCGCCGACTGTATCCACGCCAGAGCCATGGTGTCCTGCAGCAGGTCCCCGAACAAAAAGTCAGCCAGCTGGCGCATCTCCGCCTCCCGGTCCGCCGCCTGGCGGATCTCCCGGATCAGGTTGGGGCGAAACAGGTTCTCCGGCCGGACAGCCCCCGGGTCCTGGGTAATCACTTTGTCGCCGGGTTGCAGAAAATGGTCGATAAAGGACCTCTTGATCTCAAAGAACACCCCCAGCATGCGGGGGTTCGCCCGCAGCAGGCATTCCGCTGCGGGCAGGGTGTAGGAGCGGGTTTTCCCGGTGCCCACCACCCCAAATGTCAACACATTCACCCCCTGCAGCACAGGGATTTTCACCGGCGTTCCGTCGGCCAGCATCGCCGAGATGCCCCCAATGCCGCCGGGCCAGGCGGAAACCACCGCCCCCTTCATGGAGGCCGGAATCCCATACCCCATCTCGTTTCCCTCCTCATACAAAATCTCCGTCAGCGTCCGGATCGGGAGAGGCGGACGCATCTGTCTCCCCGTCAGCGTCCGGGCCAGCATCGGCGTTGGCGGACGCCGCGCCTACCCAGTTCCCCCCATCCACCTCTCCCCCTGCAGGCAGGCCGCTGAAATCAGCGGGGGCATACTCTGCCGCCAGGCCGGGAAGTTCGGCATCCGTCTCTTCCATTAGCTCTGCATACGCCCCGGCACTCATGGAATCCCGCAGCCCATCCCCGGGATTGGGGGCTTCAAAGGTATCCGGCAGCGAGGCGGCAAGGTCATTCCATGCCTGCTGTTCGGCGTAGGAGGCGTTGACGAAAGAATGATGGATCTGCTCTGTGTGTCCATCAGCATAGGTCACCGTATCTGAAATGGTGAAGTTCTGCGGTCGGTCCCCGGGCAGACCGTTGACAATGGCGGTCTTTTCGCTCTCGATGGAGGCCCCGTTTTTCAGCGCCGCCCGCTCTCCCCGCTCAACCTGGCCAAAGGAATAGCGGTTGACATCATGATTCTGCGCCACCACATTGGTGCGGTCATTGACGCCGGCCAGGGAACTGGCGTTCACATGGCCTTTTTCGTCCCCCGGCAGGTACGCCTCGGTGCGGGCAGGCATATGGGCGTGGCTGCCCTTGTTCCGTTCTAGGGGGCCGCGGTAGGAAACATTGCCAGTTTCCGGGTCAATATGGCTGTTTTCGGGATGAAACATGGTTGCTCCCTCCTGTTCTGTCACTGGGCATTTTGCAGGATCTGACGGGCAAAGTCGGTGGACGCATCCACAATCACCGTGTGCCGGTTGACGCGTGCCTCCTCCGAGTCGGTACCCAGGCCGTACACATGGTAGGGGTTCTGCTGCACCGGGACCGAAACTGCGGTGAGCCTTGCTTCCTCGATGCCCGAGTCAATCAGATATTGTCGGATGCTTTCGGCACGTTCCCTTCCCAGCTGCAGGCTGTACGGCGTGTCGCTGTCCCCCGCGCAGCCGCCATAGAGAAGGACCTGCACGTCAGCATGTTCCTGCAGAAAGGCGACCAGCGGCTCCATGGCCTGCTGCACTTCCTGGGGGTGGAGAAACTCCGCCGAGTCCGGCTGATACTCGACGGTCTCCTCCGGAAGGACTACCGGCGTCTGGAGGGCATCCTCCCGAGCAAAGTCCACGGCATCCAGCTCCTGCAGGCCGGATTCCTGCCCGGCTACCTCCACGCAGGGAACCGGGGTATCGTCGAACTGGTAGCACTCGCTTTCCGGCAGATCGTCTCGAAAGACAATGTTGTCCTCCTGCATGCCCAGAGCCACGAAAAGGGAGCGATAGAACTGCTTGAGGGTGTCCTTCTCCTCACCGGAAAGGGGCGTCTGGCCTTCCCCCGCGAAGTCTCCGCAGCAGTACCAGATGACTTGGTCCACGTCGGACATGTCCACTCCCATCTTGTCCGCAATGGCGGACACCGAGCCTTCCACGTCCAGCCGGCAGATGGGTGTTTCCACCTGGTTAATCAGACCCCGGGTACTTTTTCCACTACAGTAGAGTGTCAAAATGTTCTTCCGCTGGCCATCGGCCTGGGCGTGCAGCTGGCGGACACCCAGCTGGATGGCAGAAGCCAGATCAATGCCCTCGGTCACCGGCCGGTACGACCGCAGTTCGGTCATGAGATCCACCCGGATCCCCGCTTCCACCCGCTTCATCATCTCGCTGGTATACCCCCGCTGGGTCAGGTCGGCAATGACGCCCGGCGTCCCGATGCTCACGGGGACTCCCTCGATGGAGATAAAAGCGTAGCTGCTTCCCGGCATGGCGGGCAGCTGCTGCAGTTCATCAATTCCTTCATTCAACATGGGCTCTTTGTCGACAATGCCCACCAGGAACGCAATGTTCACCGACTCGGTCTGCTGGTTGCTGCTACAGCCGGTGCAGAGCAATGCCATTGCCATAAGTGCGAGTATCCAATGGAACAGTTTCATGGTATTCCTCCTTGTTCTCAGCCAGCCCTGGTTAGGCTGATGGTGGAAGCAGAACGGGGTGCATCGGGCAGGCTTTCGGTCATGACCTGCCTGCCCGACTGGCCCATCTGTTGGGTAAAGTCGGCGTCCTTGTTTTGTACCGTCATCAGCTTGCGGACATGGAGTTTCAGTCCCCGGCGAAGGGCCTCTATCTGGTGTTCCGCTGCAGTCCGCATCCCCTCGTCCCGCAGGCGCGGGTCCTGTACCTCTTCCAGCTGGGCGCGCTCGTTCAGCAGCGGTTCCAGCCGGGCGGTGCACTGCTCCAGCTCCCGCTCTTTCCGCTCCCGCACCGACACCAGATACGCTTTGGAATCGAGGGAGAAGGCAAAACTCAACAGACCTGTCGCCGTGGTCAGGAAGGACGTGATCAAAGTGATGCCGTACTCCGCCAGAGTGTAGGGCGCCGTTTTGGCGATCAGCTCCCCGTCCCCGCCGATGCTAGCGAAGGTGATATCCATGGATCCGAAGCGGATCATTACTGACGAGACCACCGAGAGCAAAAACATGGACAGCAAACCGGCGCAAATGGCGTAGAACAACGGTTTGGAAACAAATTTCTCCTGTTTCTGGGAGAGGAACGTTCCCAGCGCCCACATGGAGAGGTCGGACGCCACCGACATGCCCATCACCGTGATGAACAGCAGGATGCTGTTGCTGAGCAGTACCGTCTGCAAGTAGCTCAGATTCACAATGGCATCCACGATCATGGCCAGGATGGTGATGGGCAGGCCGATGGAAAGGCTGCGGCTGCCCAAATGGATCTGGAACTGGGCGCGCAACGACTCCAGCGGCTGGATCTCGCCCCGGAGCTTGTCCGCCCTGTCCTGCAGCGGTCCGATGATCCTGTCCAGATCCTCCTTGCGCATCTGGATGGCTGACCGGATGCGGGCGATCTGGGCCTCGTGCTCGGCCACCTCCGCCTGGTGGAGGGCCCAGTTGTGTTCCGTGGCGCTGTCGATATAGCAGTCGCACTCGTTGCCCGCACTATGCCGGTCACAGGTTGCCATGATCTCGCTCAGCTTCTCCTCGGCCTTCTCGTAGAAACTGCGGATCTCCTCGGGCTTGTTCATGCGGTAGTCGGTGGTCACGAAGGTGTGCAGTCCCATCCCGAAGCTGGGAAGGAAGGAGGGCACATAGTCTCCCGTGAGAATGTTGTAGTGTCCCTTGTTCTTTCTCTTGCCAAAGATGCCCATGTCTTTATCCCTCCAGCTCCGTTTGTATGGCGTTCCAAGTGGCGAGGTGCTGCTGCAGGATCTGCTTGTCAATGTCCATGCCGGGCACAGGGGGAAGGTTCCGCTCTGCCACCGGGCGCAGCAGCAGGCCGTGGCCGTAGGCAGAAAAGGTGCTGCGCAGCTGTGCCGCCGTTGCCTGTTCCCGCATTTCCGCCAGACGCAGTTTTCCTGCAATAGTGTTGGAGAGCCCAGCCAGCCGCTGCCGGAGCTGCAGCTGCCGGGCAGTACGGGTTGCCCGGGCTTCGGTCTGCCGTTCCCGGCTGCGGGCCTGGGTCGGACTGTCCTGCCCGGGGTCAGCGGGCAGGCCGCTCTGCTGCTTCAGCTCGGCGGAAAGGGTGCGGAGCTCCAGCAGGGTCCGGTCGGCCTCGGTCCACAGGGGCCCCAGGGCCGCCTCGGTCTCTTCACAGCAGACGGCGCAGGCACTTTGGAAACGGGCCAACTGTCCGGTGATGAATCCCGAGGAGATGCGCTCCGTCTGCTGATCCAGCTCCCCGGTATGGAGCAACTTGCCGTGGATGACCCCCCTGGTCCAGAGAAGCAGCCCCGGCATGCGGAGTGCTTTCATTTTGAGATAACAGTTCTTGCCCATGTCTCTTCTCCTCCTCAGGCTGCGATGTCGTTGTCAGGCGTTTCCCCTCCGCCCCGGCATGCTGTTTCAAACAGGGGCTCCATCCGCCAGGGATTGGCCTCCTCTCTCAGGGCCCGGTCAATGGCCCCGGGCAGACGGCGCAGGAGGAAATCGATCTTGGGATTGCGGCGGCAGTGGTGCTCATACAGCTCTTGGATGGTCAGGCTGAATCCCCGGTCGGCAAGATTGCGGCCCCTGTCCCGGAAGTAGGCAAACACCGAGCCCGAAAATTCCGTCTCAAAGAGATACACGCGATGGTTGCCCCTTGCAGGCTGATAGTAGAACCACTGCTTGCTGGGAATGCTGACGCACACGACACGATCTTTGTCGGAATGTCTTCTTTTGATCCGATTCATGGTGATACCTCCCCGATTTCCTCATGGGTCTGTTTGCTGTCCGATGTTTCTCTTCGGATTTTGTGATTTTATGATACCGTCTGTAGAGGCATTTGAGGATAGACCAGAGGTTACATAGTATAAACCAAGGGTTACATACAAAAGGGTCTGTTGCAAAATGCAGTTTTCAGACCCAAGCGGAAAATTTGTGCATTAAAAAAGTTAGCGAGAACCGCCATCTTAACGGTTTTCGCTAACTTTTTCTTTGGCCTGATTTTTCAAAATCCTATTTTGCAACAGACCCCTGGCATACCGTATGGAAAATAAAAAGGGACGGGCTGGTCCCCGTCATCCGCCTCCCGAGAGCGCCGACAACTGATGACCAGCTCGTCCAGAGAGCAGCTGTACAGTTCCGCCAGAAACACCACATGGGAAAGACTGGGCAATTTCTTGCCGTTTTCCCACATGCTGATGACCGCTCGGGATGCCGAGTCCCCGCCCTGCTCAAAACATTCGGAAAGTTCTTCCTGTGTCAGAGAGTGGCTCCGGCGTTTTGCTTTCAGCTGCTTACCGGTTGCGATAAGGTCGATCCCCATAAGCCATGCGGTTGCGTAGTTGATGGTAGGTTTTTTCATTTCTCTTCCTCCCAAGCTTTTCGTGGGCCGGACCGTATGGGCCTGACCCCAAACATAAACCAGCTCTAGGACAGAGAAACTTCCTTATCGTACCATATCCAATATAGCACATCTTCGCAGATCGTGTCAATAAGGCGGATGCCGACGCAAAGGGAGAACCCTTCTGCCTATTTTGGACAGGTCGGAATATATACAATTTTGAATCATTGTGCTATTATTAAGTTAAACAAGTAGATCCTGCAAGAAAAATCCGGCTGCTATCAGACAGGATCGGGCAAAAGGAGGACGAAGGAGTCTATGTTGAAAGGTCAGGAAAATGTCGGCAAGAATCTCCCAACAGTTCCTTTCCGGGAAGAGCGGATTCCCTTTGCAGCGTTCGGGGACCCCGGGGAAGCTCTGTGGCGGTACGCCCTCATGCCGTACTGGACCGCGGAATACGGGGTGATGGATTTTTCCTTCTATAACCGGGCTCATTTCCACAGTCAGGCATATCAGAGCGAGAAAAAGGGCATAAAATTCGATTCCAGCAGCGTCCGTTTTCTCCCCTCCCAGGTGGTGCCCGATACCAGAACCCGGATCTACCTTGTCCGCTATCAGGGGAACGGGCAGACCATCGACTGCACCCAGCCGGTGAAAATCCTCCGGGAATATGACCGCCAGCAGCTTGTGTCCGCCGTGATCGAACAGGACGGGGTGATCATCCGGCTGGTGGACCAGGAGGCCCTTGCCCGGGAAGCCGAAAGCATTCAGAAGATTCCCTATGATGTGATTTTGCAGGGGCAAACGGTTGCCGGCACGGAATACGGGGTCATCCGTTTCTATAAGCCCGGTTCCAGGGTCTGTTTCATCAATTCCTATCATGCGGACAACAAGGCTCATCCCCATTTCAAATCAAAAGCCCGCTCTGTCCTTTTTGCGCCGTCCGACATCACCCTTCTGCCGGAAGGCCTAGTTCTGGACACCAAGTCGAAGGTGTACCTGGTGAATTTCTCCATCCAAGGCAGTATGACCAGTCCCCTGAACGGGGATACTTTCCCCACCGTGGACCCTCAGGTGCCGGTGACTGTGGTCTGCAGCTTTTCTCAGAAGGACTGCCTCATCCTTTGTCCGCAGGAGGACGACGTGCTCGTTGACGTCAAGCAGGGCCAGCTCCCTCCCCCGGAGCTGGCCAGCAGCATCGAGGTCCTGCGAAAGACTATCTGGGACCGCCTGTCCCAGGCAGACTATGTCCTGACCGCCCCGTTTCCTCAGATGGCACGGGATGCCGGCGTGTCGGACTATCATCTGTACGCAGACTCAGTGGAGAGCTTTGTCAAACAGTACCTTCCCGATTTCAAAGTGCTGAAAAACATCGTTTTGAATGGAATCCGTCTGCCCGGCATCATTGTACCCCAGGATTTCACCGTGTCCAAAGATCAAGAGCCGAAACCGGAAGAAAAATCGGTGGATTTTTCAGAGCTGGACCGGCTGTTCCAAGCCGGGGATTTTGCCGGTTTTTTGTCCTGCAAAACCTTTACCTCCACTCCTTTCAGGGAACTGCCGGAGGATGTCCAGCAGCAGGCGCTTACCTGTGCGGCGCGGATTCTCTACCGCGCTCCCACGATGGAAATCACGATGGAGCCTTTTGAGCGCGCCCTGTTCCAAGCGGAGAAAAGCGAGGATTTCATCAAGAAATGGAAGATCAGGGGCATGTTCGACCAGGAGATTCTCCAGTCCTATGCCCGTTCCTCCTGGGCGCAGTATACCCTGCCGGAGGATTCCGGCCGGGCTGCCGCTGAGCTCAACGACATCGGCCTTATCCACACCCTCAACAACTCTTACAACGGCCTGTCCGAACGGTTTGGCCAGTGCGGGAGCCGTCTGGCCCCCTGCCTGTTTCTCATGCGCATTATGGCCAACCCCACGCCAAAGACAGTCAAGGAAGTGCTCAGCCGGTATTGTCAGATAGTGAAAGCCCTGCGGCCCAAACTTCTCTTTGCCCGGCCTGATGATACCAAAAAGCTCTTCTGTCTGGAGGAACTGGTACGGGCCGTACATACCCTCCTGCCGAAGATTGATTTTCCTTACAACCTGGTCACCAATCTTCTGTCTGTGTTCGTGGACTGCAACTGTGTCCTGCGGGCCCCCAAAACCCTGGAGGCTGTGGACCCCACCCACGCGGCGGCTGAATGGGAATTTTTGGACCTGTACCAGAATACCTTTACCTGGACGGAGGACCGGCTGCGCGCCCTGCTGCGGCGGGGATATTTCAACCGGCAGCTGTTCCAGAAAATTGTCGCCCTGGCCTGGGAGCGCTATGCCGACAAGCCCGACCTGCCCCAGCCGTTTCTCCGGCTGTTGGGCTGGATCTGTATGTGGGATGACTCCTTCTCCGTGGATGAAATTCTTCGCTATCATTTCCTGTCCGGATTCACCAAACGGGAAAAGCAGCTCCAGCTCCTGCGGTCAGACTCCCAGATCTGTGCCCTGGCCGCCAGCCTGGATATGCCGATGTACGCCCTTGCCGCCTACATTGCCAATGTGACGGCTGAAGATCTGAATGAGGATCAGATCCCCCCTGAGGCGGTGGAAAGTCTTTCCCATATGGAATCCCTGCGCCAGCAGGTTTGCCAGTCGGTGCTGCAAAAAACCGGCCCCGTCTCCCAAGAAAACGAGCCGGTTTATGAAACGCTGTTCCATGCCTTCCGGTTTGATTTTCCTGTGCTGAACAAGATCCAGCAGGAATACGCCCAATGGTATATGCAGAAACCGCTGCAGGGCTGCACCGCCCAGGAGCTGGAAGCCTACCTTGCCGACATTGACAGACAGGCACAGGAAGGCTTTGAAAG
>URSX01000033.1 GCA_900550615.1 uncultured Eubacteriales bacterium | reverse complement strand
CTGGTCAGCTCCATCGTCTCCAGCTGTCAGGCCCGCCAGCCGGATTATCCCGTCGACCCGGTCACCCCCGCCACCCAGGAACCGGCGGTGGCCCAGGAATGGCTGGACTGGGATACCTGGCAGGGAGGCCGGGTGGGCCTGTTGGGCGCGTCCTATGAGGACGGCGTCCTTCAGGTGGAGCTGGAGATCCACCGGGACCCCGGGGACGTGCTGCTGGACGACCTCCAGCTTTACTGCGTGGACGAGGATGGCCAGGAGCTGCCCCTGCCGCCCTTCAAGGGCAGCTGCCGGGAACGGTACTGGACCCTGCATTTTGACCTGTCCGCCGACTGGTACGACAACCTTCAGTATGTGGAGCTGCGGCTGCTGAATCCGGACGGGACCCAGGATGGATTTCTCCTTCTGCTATACCAGGACACGAACGTTTTGACAGGCTGAATGGGCTGACCCGGC
This sequence comes from uncultured Eubacteriales bacterium, assembly GCA_900550615.1. Classification (GTDB taxonomy): domain Bacteria; phylum Bacillota; class Clostridia; order Oscillospirales; family Oscillospiraceae; genus Vescimonas. The sequence goes on along the minus strand of URSX01000033.1, from coordinate 16,790 downwards.
CCGCTGACCGGGGCACTTCCTCGAAATCGCCTCGCTTCATCTGCCACTGGCAGCGCTTCGCCGATTTCCCCGACGCCCCGCTTACTGCACTCCTTGAAACGTTTCCGTAGAGCGAGGTGCCCTCACCCTGCCGCCCGCTGCCCACTGTGCCCCTTGCAAAAAAACGTGTCATTGCGAAGCCAGTGCGCACACTGGCTGTGGCAATCCGTACCCTACCCCCACTTTCCACGAAAGGAGCTTCCCCATGGACAACCGCGTTATCTGCATCGTCGGCCCCACCGCCGCCGGCAAGACCAAAATGGGCGTGGCCCTGGCAAAGCACTTCGGCGGCGAGGTGGTATCCGTGGACTCCATGCAGATCTACCGAGGCATGACCATCGGCACCGCCGCCCCCACAGAGGAGGAGATGGAGGGCATCCCCCATTACATGGTGGCCGTGGCCGACCCGGGGGAGAACTGGTCCGTGGCCCGCTTTACGGAGCAGGCCGACGGCTGCATCCAGGATATCCTCCGCCGGGGAAAGCGCCCCGTCTTAGTGGGCGGCACGGGCCTGTATCTGGACTCCATCCTCTCCGGCCGCACCTTTGCCGCCGGGCACAGCGGCGGCGAAGTACGCAAAGCCCTGCAGGCGGAGCTGGCCGCGGAGGGCATCGAGCCCCTTTACCGCCAGTTGCAGCAGATCGACCCCGCAGCCGCCGCACGGCTCCACCGGAGCGATGAAAAGCGCATCCTCCGGGCCCTGGAGGTCTGGCGGGAGACGGGGGAGACCATCACCGCCCACGACCAGCGCACCCGGGCCATCCCGCCCAAATACGAAGCCAGCTACATCGGCCTGACCTTCCGGGAGCGGGCAGACCTCTATGCGCGCATCGACCGCCGGGTGGACAGCATGGTCTCCCAGGGCCTCCTGCAGGAGGTGGAAGCCCTGCTCAAAAGCGGCCTGCCTGAGAGCGCCACAGCCTTGCAGGCCATCGGCTACAAGCAGTTTCTATCCGTCCGCCGGGGGGAGACTTCGGCAGAGGAAGCCGTGGCGGAGGTGAAGCTCCGCTCCCGGCAATACGCCAAGCGCCAGCTCACCTGGCTGCGGCGCAACGACAAGATCCACTGGATCCTGTGGGAAAAAGATCCGGATTTCCGGCAGGGTCTGCAAAATGCGACAGAATATCTCACCGCCCAGGGCTTAGGATAGACCCGGGCGGACAAGGATAGACGACCCTGTTATCGTCCGCACCAATACATAGAAAAAGGAGCAGACGATATGCAGAAGGCAAATTTACAGGACATTTTTCTGACCAAGGTGCGCAAGCAGGCCGTTCCGGTGACGGTTTTCCTGATCAACGGCTTCCAGCTGCGGGGCGCCATCACGGGCTTCGACAGCTTTACCTTGGCCTTAGACAGCGACGGCCGCCAACAGTTCATCTACAAGCACGCCGTCTCCACCATTGTTCCCCTGCGCCCTATCTCCCTGCGGGAGGAGGACGGGGAGAACTGACAGCGAAGGAGCAGCCATGAGATCCACCCCCATCTTCAAAATCCTGTCCATTGCGGTGCTGGCCGCCGTGGTGGCGCTGCTGGGCGTTGAGGCATACAGATACTTCCACCAGCCGGTATCCGTGTCCGTGGCCTACTCCGGGCAGGTGACGGATTCCATCTCCGTCAACGGCTGGGTCATCCGCCAGGAGACACCCCTGCCGGAGACGTCCGGCACCCTTCTGCGCCAGGTGCAGGAGGGGGAAAAGGTCCACGCGGGGCAGACCGTGGCCATGGCCTACGCCGACAAAGCGGCCCTGGAGCTGGTGAAGCAGCTGGAGGACGCGGAGCTGAAGCTGCAGCAGCTTCAATTTGCCCAGAGCTCCTATCTGGACAGCGACGCGGCCCTGAAGGTGGACAGCGATATCGCCGACAGCATCCTCAGCCTCCGCAGCGCCACCGTGGGCGGCGACTACTCCACCGGGGCGGAGGAAATGTCAGCGGTGAAGACGGCCATCCTCAAGCGCAGCTACAGCTACGAATCCCTGGAGCAGATCGCTTCCCAGATTCAGAGCACCCAGGCCCAGATGGATTCCCTTCGGGGCCAGCTGTCCGGCGCGACGGCCGTGAAGAGCACCGGTGCCGGCTATTTCAGCAGCTCCACCGACGGCTGTGAGCAGCAGCTGACGCCGGAATTTCTGGAGGGGCTCACACCCTCCAAGCTCAGCGGCATTTCCGCCGATACCGCCGCCAAGAGCGCCGGGAAGATCATCACCAGCAGCACCTGGTACTACGCGGTGGACATGGCGGCGGACACGGCCCGGGAGCTGAAGGTGGGGCAGGAGGTATCCCTGCGGCTGAGCAAGGGCCTGCAGCAGGACGCCCCGGCCTATATATACGCCATCAGTGCAGAGGAAAATGGCCGCATGGCCGTGGTTTTCTCCTGCAGCCGCTACATCTCCCAGGTGACGCTCCTGCGGCATCAGCAGGGGGAGATCATTTTGCAGGAGTACAAGGGGCTGCACGTGCCCTCCGCCGCCCTGCGGATGGATGAATCCGGCGACCTGGCCGTTTACTGCCAGGTGGGTGCCTATGTGCGGCGCAAGAGCGTGGAGCTGGTATACCGGGGAGACGGGTTCTGCCTGGTGGACAGCGCCGAGGGCACCTCCGGCGAGTGGATCCTGCGCCAGGGAGATCTGGTGATCTCCACGTCCGAACAGCTTACAGACGGTATGATCCTACCGGACACCTGATCCGGTATGTATACAGACAAAACAAGGGAGGAGTTTCCATGTCCATTTCTGAAAACATTGCCGCTATCCGGCAGCAGATAGACCAGGCGGCCCGGCGCAGCGGCCGCACCGGCCAGGAGATCACCCTGGTGGGCGCCAGCAAAATGAACGACGCAGCCGCCTGCCGGGAAGCCATTGCCGCAGGCATCGACGTGCTGGGGGAAAACCGCGTGCAGGAAATGACCCAGAAGCTGGCGGAAAACGCCTACGACGGTGCTCCGCTGCACTTCATCGGCCATCTCCAGCGCAACAAGGTCAAGCAGGTGGTGGGAAAGGCCGCACTGATCCAGTCCGTAAGCTCCCTGGCCCTGCTGGACGAGATCGAAAAGGCCGCCGACAAGCTGGGGATCGTGCAGGATATCCTGCTGGAGGTAAACATTGGCGGGGAGGAGGCCAAGAGCGGCTTCGCCCCTCAGGAGCTGGAGGACGCCGCCCGCTACGCCCAGAAGCTTGGCCATGTACGGGTGCTGGGGCTGATGACCATTCCGCCGGTAGAGAACGAGCCCCGGGGCAATCTGCCGTTTTTTGAAAAGATGCGGGCACTTTATGTTGACATAAATCAAAATATATACGATAATAAACTAAAGTATCTTTCCATGGGTATGAGCGGGGATTTCGCTGAGGCCATCGAGGCCGGCAGCAATATGGTCCGCGTGGGTACGGCGATTTTCGGCGCCAGAAATTACAGCAAGTAAAATGCGGGAGGTTATACAGATATGAGCTTGATGGACGAATTCAAGAAGATCATTCATCCCTATGACGATGAGGACTACGACTACGACGGCGAGGATGAATTTCCCACCCAGCGCCCTGCCAGGGAGCCTGCCTTCGAGGATCGGAAGGAGGAGCGCCGCAGCGAGGAGCGCCGCAACAAGGTGGTGAATATCCACGCCACCACCCAGCTGAAGGTGGTGTTGGTGAAGCCCGAGCGCTTTGAAAATGCCTCGGAGATCGCCGACCACCTGCGGGAAAAGCGCACGGTGGTGCTGAATCTGGAGTCCACCAGCAAGGACATCGCCCGCCGGCTCATCGACTTCCTCTCCGGCGTCGCCTACGCCGGAGACGGCAAGATCAAGAAGGTCTCCGCCAACACCTATATCATCACGCCCTATTCCGTTGACCTTATGGGCGACCTGATCGACGAGCTGGAGAGCAGCGGCCTGTACCTGTAAGGGGCCGCCAGGGAGAAAAGATAGTACGGAGGGATCACTATGTTCACGCCACAGGAAGTTTCCGAAAAAACATTTCCAAAATCTTCGTCCTTTTCCAGCGGGTATGACCTGGCTGCGGTGGACGAATTTCTGGATACGCTCACGGAGGACTACACCGCCCTGTACAAGGAAAACGCCGCTCTGAAGACCAAGCTGAAGATCCTGGCGGAAAAAGTGGAGGAGTACCGGGCCACGGAGGATACCATGCGCTCCATGCTGCTGGCCGCCCAGAAGCTGTCCGCCTCCATGACGGACGAGGCCAAGGCAAACAGCGAAAAAATGCTGCAGGACGCCCGGCAGGAGAGCGAACGCATCCTCGCCGAGGCCAGGAATGCCGCCGATGTGCTCAACCGCGACCTGGCTCAGAAAACAGAGGAGGCCAGAGAAAAATACCGGCAGGCCAGAGAAGCGATGGAGGAATTTATCGCCAGGAATCTGGCTATGTGCCGGAAGCAGGCAGAGCTTCTGGAAAAGCTCCCCCACAGCCAACTGCCCGACGAGGCGGAGCCGGTAGAGGTATCTGCCCAGCCGGATCCTCCCGCTGCGGAGGAGACCGCCCCTGAGGCGGCGGCCCCGGCGGAGGACGCGCCCACTGAGGTGCCTGCCGCCGCAGAGCCCGCCGGGGAGGAACCCGCTGCGGCCCAGGATGAGGCGGAGCAGACCCAGACCTTTGAACCGGTGCAGGCGGAAACGGATTTCCGCTCCGAGTTCAAGCTGGACCTGGGTGAGCTGAAATTCGGCCGCAACTACGACCCCGGCAAGTAACATACGCACATTCTGCAAAACGCAGAGGCCCGTCTTGCCGCCTCTGCGTTTTCTGCACTGAATCAAGGAGGTTTCTCGTGGACAGACCCATCATCGCCCTGCTGTACGACTTTGACAAGACCCTCTGCACCACCGATATGGAGGACTATACCTTCATTCCCGCCCTGGGCTACAAGCCCGAGGAATTCTGGAAAAAGGCCAACAACTTCGGCTTCAGCAACCACATGGACGGCCTGCTGGCCTACATGTACACCATGATTGAGGAGTGCCGCCGGCAGAACATCCGGCTGGATCGGGATTTTCTGGTGCGCTGCGGCCACGGCATGGAGCTGTTTCCCGGCGTGAAGGATTGGTTTTCACGCATCAATGACTTTGGGGCGAGCCTGGACGTGGACGTGGAGCACTATGTCATCTCCTCCGGCCTGCGAGAGATCATCGAGGGCAGCGGCATCAGCCATGAATTCAAGGAGATCTACGCCTGCGAATTCTTCTACAACGAGGAGGGGCTGGCCTCCTGGCCCAAGCTAGACGTCAACTTCACCAACAAGACCCAGTTCGTCTACCGGATCAACAAGGGTGTGCTGGACGTGTCCGATGACAGGACACTCAACGCCTCCATGCCCGATGACAGCAAGCGTATCCCCTTTACCAACATGATCTACATAGGCGACGGCCTGTCCGACGTGCCCTGCATGAAGATGATGCGCTCCTATGGCGGCGAGGCCATCGCCGTGTACCAGGAGGAAAACCGCCAGGGCGTGGAGGATCTGCTGAGCAAGGGCCGGGTGGATTTCATTTTCCCGGCGGATTACCGGGCAGGTACGGCGCTGGAGAGCACCGTGCAGAATATCATCCGCAAGATGGCCATCGTGGATGCGCTGACGGAGGAAAACAGCCGCCAGCTGCGCCAGATCGGCCGGGGCGACCTGCCCTACCAGGCCAGCCTGTTTGAATGACAGATGCAAAATGATAAAATGAGGCCCGAAGCTATACGGCTTCGGGCCTCATTTTAGCTGGTTTATTCAGGTCAGGGCAGGTAGTTCAGCGGATCCACCAGCGTGTTGTTGACATACACGCCAAAGTGGCAGTGGCTGCCGGAGCTAATGCCCGTGGAGCCCATGTAGGCGATGAGCTGCCCCTTATACACATGCTCACCGGCGCTGACCACCAGAGAGCTGCAATGGCCGTAGATGGTCTCCATGCCGTTGCCGTGATTGATGAGCACACGATAGCCCAGACCGCCGTTCCAGCCGGCGGCCGTCACGGTGCCGCCGTCGGCGGCGTAGATGGGTGTGCCGTATCCGGCGGCAATGTCCAGAGCCCCATGGTTGGTAGTGGCGCCGTAAATGCCGGTCTCCCGGTAGCCGAAGTAGGAGGTGATGATACCGCTGCAGGGCCAGCGGAGGCTGCCCGTGGGCGCCCAGGAGGGACGCACCTTCGTGCCCCGGGCCTGAAGCTCAGCCACAGGCTGGCTCAGTGTCACGGCGGCCACCACGTCCCGGTCTACCTCGGCGCCGTTGACAAAGGTGACGTTGGCGGTGACATCCTCCTTGCCGTAAACGCCAGCCTTCAGCACCTGATAGTCGCCCTCATAAATGGAGGAATCATCCTGATACTCCACGCTGTAGGCCACATCCCGCAGGTAGCTCTGCCGCTCCACATCCACCACCGTCAGATACGGCACGGCATTGCTGAGGATCAGCGTATCCCCGGCATGGATCAAATCCGACTGGTAGCCGGGGTTCAGGTTCAGGAGCTTGTCCACACTCATCTCGTTGTTCTGGGCGATATCATAGAAGGTGTCCCCGGCGCGCACCGTATAGGTAACGGCACCCGTCTTGGTGGCATTGAGCTTCTCGGCGATGTAGCCCAGGTTCATCATCAGGTCGGCGGAGACATACTCCTGCTTGATCTCCGTTTTCTCCACAAAGTAGCACTCCACGGTGTTGGGGGTGATGTAGCCGGTTTTCAGCTGCTCCAGCAGCTCCTCCAGGGCACCCTCATACTCCGTGGCTGCCACCGGCTCGCCGTCCACATACAGCACATAGCCGTAGGCCACCTGGCCCAGCTGGCGGGAAAGCCGCTCCTCAAACTCCTTCTGGGACTGGACCTCGCTGCGAAAGACGATGTGCGTTTTTTTCTTCAGCAGAGTGGTATCCACGGAGTAGGTATCGTACCCCAGGGTCTGGCAGGTGATCTGCTCCACATTCTCCGTGGCCTGGCGCACGGCCCGGCCCGAGGTCACGGTGCCCAGGCTGATGCCGTCATAGGACACGGAGACGCCGATGGTATACAGGCTCAGCACCACGGCAATGGCGGCCACCGCCACCGCAGAGCCCAAAAACAGCGCCGGGTGCAGCTTGATCCGCTCAAACAGAGCTCTGCGACGGCTGCCGGAGCGTATGCGCAGGCGGCGCAAGCGGTACAGCCGCTCCCGGAACCGGCTGGCAAACCGGGGAATATTCCCCCAAACAAACAGCACCAGCTGCGCCAGCCGGTGATCGGACTCCGGGAAGCGGAGGGCCCGCTTTTCCCGGCCCATGTAGCGCAGGGACTGCCGGATTCGATCCCACTTCTGCCGGAAAAACCGCATCAGTCGGCGCACCAGCCCCTGCAGGTCCGTGCAGCGCTGCAGCAGATCCGGGTGCTCCCCCAGATACCACCATATCTCTTTCGGCGTCATCGGACGCCGTTTCTGTTCCTTCATATTGACTCCATTTCCAATGGTTACAAAATAGTTACAAAGTAATCATACCGCATTTTACAGGCTCCGTCAAGAAAAGTCTGCTGAAAAATCCGTTTTTTTGCCGGTTGACAGAAAATAATCGTTTACAAAATGTATAAAGTGCGGTATAATTTACTTCCTGTATAAGATCATGAAGGAGAGGAACGAGCCCTATGGCGACAGATTTTTCCCGCACCCTGAGCCTGCTGCGGCAGGAGCGGGGCATATCCCAGCGGAAGGCGGCGGCTCAGCTGGGGATCTCCCAAGCCCTGCTGAGCCATTATGAAAACGGAATCCGAGAACCGGGGCTTGCTTTTGTGGTGAAAGCGTGCGACTACTACCATGTATCGGCGGACTATCTGCTGGGCCGCACCCTGAGCCGGGACGGCGCCATCATCGTGGCCGACGACCTGTATGACTCCACGGATGAGAAAAGCAGTCTTCGGGGCAGTATCATGGCCACGCTGCAGAAAAAGCTGGTGGTAAACACCGCCAACGTTCTCTTTGACCTGCTGGGCAAAACCGGCAGCCGCAGCGCCATTACCTCCGCCGGGGACTACCTCAGCGGGGCGCTGTACACGCTGCTGCGGCGCCTGTACCGCCAGGGCAAGGGGAACGAGGAGCTGTTCGGCATAGATGCCGTGTCCTTTGACGCCGGCGCGGTGGAGGCGGACATGGCCGTGAGCCGCATGCGCTACCAACAGGCCCTGCAAGCGGAGGAGTGCCGCTGCCCAGCGATGACGGCGGAATCCCTGACGGCCTATCCCGGTCTGGGCCAGAGCGTGGCCCAGGTGGTGCACAACACCGACGAGCGCTGTAAAAAGCTGCCGTGATCATCATATAAGTCTGAAGGATGCACCGCACTCACGGTAGGGCACGCAAGGTTATCGCCGTGCTTTCGTATCGACTCTGCGTCTACAGCCGCTGGCCGCTTACGCGGGCCCGCGCTGGCCCGGCGCGGCAGGGATGGCATTTGCGTCTACCGCGCGGCGGGGTGTGGGCACCCCGCCCCACGCATAACTTGGAGGTTGGTGCGGGCGGGGCGTCGGGGAAATCAGCGAAGCGCTGCCTGTGGCAGAAGAAGCGAGCTGATTTCGAGGAAGTGCCCCGATTGGCGGACACGGCAGTGGCCGGGAATCGGATGACACGACGGTGGGCAGTCGCCGCCCCCTACGAAGCGCTATAAGTAGTGCAGTGGGGCGGGCGACCGCAAGGGTCGCCCCTACGGAGGTTGATCGCGGGGTTTACCCACGCTTCCAAATCGTGCGTAGGGCAGACAGGTGCGTCCGCCCCTACGGGGGAACGGATTCCCACGTCGCTTCGCTCCTCGGAATGGCAAAGTTTTTTCATATTGATACCCCTCGGCAGAAATGAATTCCGCCTGCGGCAAGGTTTTGCCGCGCAAAACGCTTGGACGCACGGTGTGCGCCTCAGCGTGGATTTTTCCTAAGGAGGCTTTTACCTTATGTTCGACCAATCCCACATCCGTAATTTCTCCATCATCGCTCACATTGACCACGGCAAATCCACGCTGGCGGACCGCCTGCTGGAGAAATGCAACGCCGTGCCGGAGCGGGAAATGGAAAACCAGCTGCTGGACAACATGGACCTGGAACGCGAGCGGGGCATCACCATCAAGTCCCGGGCCGTCCATCTGTTTTACAAGGCCCAGAACGGCGAGATTTACGCCCTGAACCTCATTGACACTCCGGGCCATGTGGACTTCAACTACGAGGTGTCCCGCTCCCTGGCCGCCTGCGAGGGCGCGGTGCTGGTGGTGGACGCCACCCAGGGCGTGGAGGCCCAGACTCTGGCCAATACCTATCTGGCTCTGGATCACGACCTGGAAATTCTCCCGGTTTTCAATAAGATCGACCTCCCCGCCGCCGACCCCATGCGGGCCAAGCAGGAGGTGGAGGACATCATCGGCCTGCCGGCTATGGATGCTCCGGAGATCTCCGCCAAAAACGGTGTGAACATCGACGCTGTGCTGGAGGATATCGTGGCAAATGTCCCCGCCCCCAGCGGCGATGCCAAGGCTCCCCTCCAGGCGCTGGTATTTGACAGCCAGTACGACCCCTATGTGGGCGTGGTGGTATACTTCCGCATCCGCCAGGGTACCCTGCGCCGGGGCCAGACCATCCGTCTCATGGCCACCGGGGCTGAGTACACCATTCTGGAGTGCGGCTACTTAAAGCCTCTGGGCAATGAGCCCACGGATGCCCTCCAGGCCGGCGAGGTAGGCTACTTCACCGCCTCCATCAAAACCGTGCAGGACACCCAGGTGGGCGACACCATCACCGACGCGGCAAATCCCGCCGCCGAGCCGCTGCCCGGCTACCGGCCCGCCCAGTCCATGGTCTACTGCGGCATCTATACCGAGGACGGCAGCAAGTACCCCGACCTGCGGGACGCTCTGGAAAAGCTCCAGCTCAACGACGCCTCCCTGACCTTCGAGCCGGAGAGCTCCGTGGCCCTGGGCTTCGGCTTCCGCTGCGGCTTTTTGGGGATGCTTCATATGGAGATCATCCAGGAGCGGCTGGAGCGAGAGTTCAACCTGGATCTGGTCACCACCCTGCCCAGTGTTATTTACCATGTCTATAAGACTGACGGCAGCATGGTCAAGGTGGATAACCCCCACAATTACCCCGACCCAGCGGTAATCGAGCACGCTGAGGAGCCGTATGTGAAGGTGTCCATCATCGCCCCCAACGAGTATGTGGGCAACATCATGCCCATGTGCCAGGATCGCCGGGGTGAGTTCAAGGACATGCAGTACCTGGACACCCACCTGGTGGAGCTGCACTATCAGATGCCCCTGAACGAGATCATCTACGATTTCTTTGACACCCTCAAGGCCAATACCAAGGGCTACGCCAGCCTGGACTATGAGCTCTCCGGCTACCGCACCAGCGAGCTGGTGAAGGTGGATCTGCTCTTAAACGGTGACGGCGTGGACGCCCTGAGCTTCATCGCCCACAAGGACAAGGCCTATCCCCGGGCCCGTCGTCTGTGTGAGAAGCTGAAGGACAACATCCCCCGCCAGCTCTTCGAGGTGCCCATCCAGGCCGCCATCGGCGGGCGCATCATCGCCCGGGAAACGGTGAAGGCCATGCGCAAGGACGTTTTGGCCAAGTGTTACGGCGGCGACATCACCCGCAAGAAGAAGCTGCTGGAGAAGCAAAAGGAAGGCAAAAAGAAGATGCGGAACCTGGGCAAAGTGCAGGTGCCCACCGATGCCTTTATGGCTGTGCTCAAGCTGGATAGCGACTGATCTTTTTGCCTTTCGCGAGCACACAGGGCAAAGTGTATCGTCCCGCTGGACAGGGATGGAAAACGGTAGTATAATGTATATATTGTTTGCAAAAGTGAGAGGAGAATGGAAATGAAGCGTGAAGTTTTGCTGCTGGGCGATCCGGCATTGTATGAGGTCAGCTCTGCCGTGACGCGGGAGGAGCTGGAGGAGCTGCGGCCTGACATTGAGGATATGTTTGAATGCCTAAAGGATGCGGGCTTCGGCCACGGCATCTCCGCCCCCCAGATCGGCATTAAAAAGCGGCTGATTTGCCTGGATTTAGACGGGGTGCGCCGGGTCATCGTGAACCCCACATTGGAGCTGGTGGGCAGCGAGATGATGGAGCTGATGGACGACTGCCTGTGCTTCCCGGGACTGCTGGTGAAAGTGCGGCGGAACAAGCGGTGCATTGTGCGGTATCGGGATGAGAACTGGCAGGTGCAGGAGCTGGCCTGTGAGGGATATCTGTCCGAGCTGATCCAGCACGAGTACGACCACCTGAACGGAATCCTGGCCACCATGCGGGCCGTGGACGGCAAGGCTTTCGTGATGAAAAAGTAAATTTTTCTATAAAGCACAGGAAACGGCACCGGAGACGGTGCCGTTTCGGTGCAATTTGGTGCCGTTTCAGTGAAGAAACGAGGCCATAAAGACGAAAAAAGGTCCCGGTTCCCGGAGAAGGCTCTCCGGGAACCGGGACTCTGTACTTTTTGGGGGGTATGTATGCAGCGGGAGGGGATCAATAGGCCTTGGCCTGCTCCTCGCCGTTGAGGACCCGGAGGGCAGCCTGGGCCAGAGCCAGCAGCTCGTCCTCGCCGGGATAGACGGTGACGGGGGCGATCCACTCCACCATATCCTTCAGGGCCTGGACGGTCTCCTCGCCGTAGGCAATGCCGCCGGTGAGGATGATCTGATCCACCTGGCCGTGCATGGCGGCGGCCATAGCGCCGATCTCCTTGCCGATCTGATAGTGGAAGGCGTCGATGACCTCGGCTACCTTGGCATCGGTCTCGGCCATCTTCAGCAGGTCACGCATATCGGTGCTGCCGGCATAGGCCACCAGACCGCCGCGGCCCACGAACATCTTCCGCAGCTCCGCCTCGGTATAGTCGCCGGAGAAGCACAGCTTCATCACGGCGTCGGTGGGGAGGCTGCCGGAGCGCTCGGGGGAGAAGGGACCCTCGCCGTCCAGAGCGTTCTCGGTGTCCACCACGCTGCCCTTTACATGGGCGCCTACGGACACACCGCCGCCCATGTGGCAGACGATGAGGTTCAGCTCCTCATACTTCTTGCCCACCTCCTTGGCGTAGCGCTTGGCCACGGCCTTCTGGTTCAGGGCGTGGAACTTGCTGACCCGCTGGATCAGGGGATGGCCGGAATAGCGGGCAATGGCCTGCAGCTCGTCCACCACGGGGGGGTCGGCAATGAAGGAGGGGATGCCCAGCTCGTCGCCGATCTCCCGGGCGATGAGGCCGCCCAGGTTGCAGGCGTGCTGACCCTGGACGCCGGCTACGCAGTCGGCCAGCAGGGCATCGGAGGTGGCGTAAGTGCCGCCACGAATGGGCTTTACCAGGCCGCCCCGGGCGCAGATGGCGGTGAGCTTCTTCATGTCGAAGTTGTTCTCGATCAGGGCCTGCTCCACCAGCTCCTTGCGCCAGCTTTTCTGGTCGGGAATGGTGGCAAATTTTGCGATCTCCTCGGCGGGATGACGCAGGGTCTTGTCAAAGAGCAGGGTGTCGTTTTCAAACACACCGATCTTGGTAGAGGTGGAGCCGGGGTTGATAACAAGAATGTAATTAGACATAGTGATTTCCTCCTGAGGCTTCAGAATTATAAGATAAAACGCGAAACCGTTTCGGTCATAACGCTTATATTATACACCATGCTTTAGGTGGATGTAAATTGTTTTTTTGATGAAAAAAGCGCATTTTGGCCGCAATCTTCTGCCGATTCAGGCATAAAGACCGTCCAGCCGGTCTATCAGCGCCGCCAGGGCGTCCTCCCGGCAGTCCGGCAGCAGCTCCACCCCCGGCGCCCGGCGCACGGCCTCAATGGCATTGGCCGGGGCAAAGGCGTGGCCCGCGGCGGCCAGCATGGTCAGGTCGTTGGCCTCGTCCCCTACGCAGCAGACATTCTCCGCCCGGATGCCCAGGACAGACGCCAGCTTTTGGGTCATGGCCCCCTTGGTGGCACCCTTGGCGGTGATTTCCAGGAAAAATTTTCCGGAGCGGACGATCTCAAAGTCCCGGGCCCAGGGCTGGCTGCGGATATACCGCTCCAAGTCCCGGCCCCGCTGGCCCGTCTCCTCAAACAGCACCTTGCTGATGGGCATGGGCACCTGCAGGATGGAGTCCGCCTCCGTGGCGGTGGAATGGGTCAGGGCCATGTGGTTGCGGGTCAAAGCGTTGGGGTGGAGGGTGTGGATCTGGCTGCCGTCGTGATAAATCTCGGCAGCGAGACCCGGGAAGGCCAGCTCTACCGCGTGCAGGTCCCGGCGGATGGAGTCCGGGAGAAAGGCGGTGAAGAGGTACTCGCCCCGGGCAAAATCATAGATGGCCGCGCCGTTAAAGAGGACGGTGGGGCCGTTCATGGGCAGCGTGGGGGCAATGGGCGCAAAGCTGGGCAGGGCCCGGCCTGTGGCCACGGAAAAGAGGCCGCCCTGGGCCGTGAAATACTCCAGGGCCCGGCGGTTTTCGCGGGAAAGGGGCGGCAGAGAACCGCCGCCCAAAAGAACCTCCTCGGTATAGACCAAGGTATTATCAAAGTCGCTGACCAGGAGGACGCCTTGAAATTTTCCCATGGCTGTTATGCCTCCGTTTTACCGCTGCCGCCTTCGCCGCCGCGTCTACCATGTCGGCGCCCGCCCCGGTGCCGGGGCTTTCTGACCGGTGCGTCCTCCGCCGGACGCTGGGGCTTGGGGGGCCGGGGCGCAGCCTGCTGGGGTGCAGCGGCTCCGTTTTCGGGCTTCTTGCCGCCCCGCCGCCGGGGCGGACGGGACTTATCGCTTTTGCCCTGGTTCTCCGGCTGCGGCGCAGGCTTTTTCTCCGGGCTGCGCTCTCCGCCGCTGCTGCCGCGGTTTCCTCTGCGCCGGCGACTGCGGGAGGAGCGGCCGCCCTCTCCCTTCTCACCGGAGACAGGGGCCGACGGCTCCGGCGAGGTGAAGCGGAAGTCGGACACCACGGCGGGGAATTCCTCCTCCTTCTCCTCCTCCACCCAGCGGGCGGGCCGTTCCTGAGGCACCTGGATGCCGTCCCGGCTGCCCTTGCCGTTGCGCAGCACGCAGATCTCGCAGTTGTGATAGCAGCGGGGCGCATCCGGCTGGCTGTCCAGCCGGACGGAGACCTGCTCCTTCAGCAAATTCACCGCACTGACGTTGCCGGGCCCGTCGGGGGTCTGGACAAAGGAATCGTTCTTAGGCATGCGCCGGGCAGCATCCTCATAGGCATCCTGCTCGTACTTCAGGCAGCACATGAGCCGCCCGCAGGTACCCGAGATCTTCGTGGGATTCAGGGACAGGTTCTGGGTCTTGGCCATTTTGATGGACACGGGGATAAAATCGTCCATAAACTGGCTGCAGCAGAAGGGCCGGCCGCAGATGCCCAGGCCGCCCAGCATCTTCGCCTCGTCCCGCACACCGATCTGGCGCAGCTCAATGCGGGCGTGGAAGGTGGAGGCCAGGTCCCTCACCAGCTCCCGGAAATCCACCCGGCCGTCAGCCGTGAAGAAAAACAGGATCTTGTTGCCGTCGAAGGAGCACTCTACCCGCACCAGCTTCATCTCCAGGCCGTGCTGGGCGATCTTCTTCTGGCAGACGGTGAAAGCCTCCTTCTCCCGCTCCCGGGACAGCTGCAGGCTGCGCCGGTCGTTCTCCGTGGCCAGGCGCAGCACCCGGCGCAGGGGCTCCACCACCTGATGATCCTCCACCGGATGGTTCCCCTCCACGCAGGTGGCATACTCCGCCCCCTGGGCCGTTTCCACGATCACGTCCCGGCCGGGCTCCACCTGGAGCTGACCGGGGTTGAAATAATAGCTTTTGCATCCGCTGCGGAAGCGGACGCTGACAACTTCTGTCATAGGATCTCCTCCCATTCCGCGGCGATGGCGCCCAGTACCTGGCCCACCGCCACATTCCATTCGCATTCTTGGGCAAATCTGCCCAGCATCTCACACAGCTCCATGAGCTGCTTTTTTTTCAGGCTCCGGCTCAGCGGCCCCGCCAGGGTCGCCCAGACCGGCTCCGGATCCACGCCGTATTGCAGGCGCAGGGCCTGCTGCGCGCCTGTGCGGCACTGCCGCAGGGCCTGCTGCAGCTTTTCCCGAGGAATCTTGCCGTTTTCAAGGCCCACCAGTGCACGCACCATGCTCCCGGTCTCGCCCCCGGCCATGGCCTCCAGCAGGGTCTGGGTCTCCGGCAGCAAAACCGTCTCCTCCTGCACGGTAGGGCGCACGGAAAGCTCCACGCATCGCGAACGCACCGTGGGCAGCAGCATGGCGGCGTTTTCCGCGCAGAAGAGGAAGGCCGCATAGCCCGGCCCCTCCTCCACCAGCTTCAGCAGCAGGTTCTGATCCTGCACCGTCAGGCGGCGGGCATCCGGGAAAATGAACACCTTGCACGCCCCCTCGTTGGGCTGGATGAACGCCTCCGTCCGCAGAGCGCGCAGCACCTCCACGGACAGATCCTTATGCTCCGCATCCTCCGCCGTGAGGACATCGGGGTGAATGTCCCGCAGGGTCTTGCTGCAGGCGGTGCAGCGCAGGCAGGGCCTGTCCGGCTGCCGGCACTGCAGGGCGGCGGCATAAAAGCGTGCGGCAGACAGCAGATCTCCCGTTCCGGAAAAAATCACGCTGTGGGGCAGCGCACCGCTGCGCCCCGCCCGACGGATATGACTCTCCAGCACAGGATCCATCCTGCCGCACCTCCCTTTTCCCGAAAAATACTCCCTGCTATTCCGAGGGAGCGAAGCAGTCGCGGAAACCCGCCCTTTCGCCCCCAAGCAAGGTGAAAAGCGTACATTTCAGCAATTTGAAAACGGGCCGTCACGACCGGCGTGCGCACCGCCTTCAAAATAGCAACACATACAGTTTTAGTATAGCATAAACACCGCGTTTTCTCAACAGTCGCTGAACTTTTTTTGTGATATGCGCTATTTATTCGGAAAAGAGACCGGGAATTTAGGCAAAAGGGTAAAATTTGCAAAAAAGGTTCGGTTTATGTTGCATTTAATTTTTATTGTGGTTATAATAAATTGTCATCATTATTATAAAAGGTATATGGGAGGGTACTATGAGTAAGAAATTCTGCTATCTGTTCACCGAGGGCAACGCCTCCATGCGTGAGCTGCTGGGCGGCAAAGGCGCCAACCTGGCCGAGATGACCAACATCGGTCTGCCGGTGCCCCAGGGCTTTACCATCACCACCGAGGCCTGCACCCAGTACTATGAGGACGGCCAGAAGATCAACGACGAGATCATGGCTGAGATCATGGAGTACATCGAGAAGATGGAGAAGATCACCGGCAAGAAGTTCGGCGACCACGAAAATCCCCTGCTGGTGTCCGTGCGTTCCGGTGCCCGGGCCTCCATGCCCGGCATGATGGACACCATCCTGAACCTGGGCCTGAACGAGGACGTGGTGGGCGTCATCGCCGAAAAGTCCAACAACCCCCGCTGGGCCTGGGACTGCTACCGCCGCTTCATCCAGATGTATTCCGACGTGGTCATGGAAGTGGGCAAGAAGTATTTCGAGCAGCTCATCGACGAGATGAAGGAGAAGAAGGGCGTCACCCAGGACGTGGAGCTGAACGCCGAGGATCTGAAGGAGCTGGCCGGCCAGTTCAAGGCTGAGTACAAGGCCAAGATCGGCCAGGACTTCCCCTCTGACCCCAAGGAGCAGCTCATCGGCGCCATCAAGGCCGTGTTCCGTTCCTGGGATAACCCCCGGGCCAACGTATACCGCCGGGATAACGACATCCCCTATTCCTGGGGCACCGCCGTCAACGTCCAGTCCATGGCCTTCGGCAACATGGGCGACG
>URSX01000032.1 GCA_900550615.1 uncultured Eubacteriales bacterium | reverse complement strand
ACGCTCGCCTTTATGAGAAAATGAAAGCCGAGCAGGACAAATATCGGGACTGGCTACTGCATCAGGAGCCGTCCGAAATCCTCAATCACACCTATGAATACAGGGGCAGTGATGTGCCGCCCGGCGAGAGTGCCCGCAATATAAAGATCGGACGCGTTTCCAAAACGGAAACGCGTCCGATCTTTTTTGCGTCTTTTTCTCCGTTCCCGGTGTCATAGCCGGGGCTCCTGCTGCTCCAGAGAATCCAGAAACTCACCGAACACGGCGCTCTCCGCCTTTTTTCGGACGGCCACGGCATCCTCAAAGCGCCTGAAATAGCCCAAGCGTCTGGATTTCCCCCGAAACTTTATTTTCGCCTCCCAGAGCTGCCTCCTGCTGTCGTAGCTCACGCCCCGGCAGCCGCTGGTATTGGCGGCAGTGGGCTTCATGTCCCGGATCTTGCACAGCTGCGTGCCGCCTGTAAAGCCCGCGTTGGCTCTGGCACTGGCGGCGTTATGCTTCTGCGCGCAGGCGGCGCAGCTGTTCTCCGCCCCGGAGGTAAGGGTATCCGTGGCCTTATAGGTGAGAGCGCCGCAGTCGCACCGGCACTCCCACAGGCGCACGCGGCGTTTTCCCCGGGGTGCGTACCGATCTGAGCGGCCCAGCACCGTCAGTCTGCCGATGCGGGAACCGGTCAGATCCCTTTCCTTGCGGCAGCCGCAGCTTTTCGTATGGCCGCGCACCAGATTGGCGCCCAGCACCACGCACTCCCGGCCACAGTCGCACCGGCAGAGCCAGCGGTCTGGCCTCTGCCCCCGGGACGATGGCTCATCTGCTCGCCCCAGGACCGTCAGGCTCCCGTACCGCTGACCGGAAAGATCCCGTCCGCTCATCTGAAGCACCTCCCCGGCGGGCTTCGGCGGCTTTTTGCGCCGCAGTCCGCGTTTTTTTCCGGCCCGAGACCGCCAGCCAAAGAGTAACACCTCCCAGTGCACTGCCAACCATCAGCGCCCACAGCACCGGCGGTACAAAGGCGTCCCCCGTCTGCGGCGGCATCGGATCATCGGGACTCACCGGCAGCTCCTCCACCTTGAACTGCCAGTCCAGATAGCCCATGGCCTCCTGGAAGCGATCCTCCAGAGAGAGAGGGACCGACAGCATTACATCCAGGTCGATCCTTCCGCCGGAATAAACCGTGCCCAGATACGCCCAGTCCGTAAGCTGCGCCGTCCGGTGGGCGGGGGCATCAAAGAGGGGAGAGCTGCCCACCTGCTCCACGGTGAGGTGCAGCCGGGAAAGAAGCTCCTCCGAGCCCTCCGCCGCCCCCAAAGAGCGCATATAGACCTTGATCTTCACGTTCTTTTCCTGTCGGTTCTCCACAGTGATCCTCTGGGTAACGGAGTCGCCGGGCATCACGCCCTTGAACGCCAAAAACAGATCCGTGGGGGAGTAGTCGCTGCCGGGGGCAAAGATAAACTCCCGGGCACTGCCGTCGTAGGTAACATGGCCGCCGTCAGCCAGGGTGGTGACGGCGCAGGAAAGCAGCACCACCGCCAGCACGGCAAGGCAGGCCAGGCCCTTGACTGTCCTTTTCATCCGCCCGTCACCTCGCTCCCCGGGGCCGCTGTGATCCGCCCGTCCGTCACGGTCACATGCCACACATTCTCCACCACTGTCTCCGGAGAGGACTGGATGGCCGAGGCCACGATCTCCACCGACAGATGATGTCCCTGGGGCACCTCCGCCCCCGGCAGGAGGTGGCATCTGCCGATGAGCACGCCCGTACTTTCCCCCGGGGCCACAGGGGACTGATGGTACCAGAAGCCGTCATCGCCCCGGAGCCAGCCGGTGTCGGCGAGATAGGAAATGGTGTAGTCCACGCCCTCCCGGGGGCTCCGGGCCGTGATGGTCTGACTGGCCGCGTCCGTATCCTGCATCCAGGTGATGCACACCGCCGCGCGGATATAGGCGGTGGTGTCGCCGGTATTGCGGACGGCGGCGTCGCTCTTGACCTCGCCGTCAAAGTGCTCCTCGATGACCTGGCTGGCTACCCTGGACGGGGCAAAGGTGTTGGTCTTCTGCTCTGTGCGGGCCGCCAGAAAGGCTACGGTGCCGCCGACGGCCATGGTCAGGACCAGGAGCAGGGATACCAGCAGCACGGCCCGCCGCCCCGGGTGGCATACCGGGTCTTGCCCGGACCGCATAGGTTTGCCTGCGCAGTACTCTTTCTTCATCGCTTTGTTCCCCCTCCTTTACCGGTCCTTTATGAAATGGTTGACGCTGTAGCTGTCGCCGTCCAGCCAGTAGGGCTGTGGTCGATCATTCTGAAAGACCACCGTGGCCCCCGGTGCATCCAGACGGACGCTCTGTCGGGCAGATTCCGGCGCGTACCGCCAGGACCAGCCGTCCACCTCCGCCACGGTATAGCTGCCCACAGGCAGATCGGTGACGGTGGTCCGACCGTTTCCGTGGACGGTGACAGTCATCCGGATGGTCTCGGTGTTTTCATCCGTTCCGCAGATGCTGAACAGGAAGGTCTGGTTTTCATCGGCGGCATCCCAGCCGGTCTTCTGAATGGTGAGGGCGGCAGTGTCCTCGGTGAATTTGGCGTAGTAGGTAGCGGCTCTGTAGCGCCCGTCCTGCTTCTGCGGGATCAGCTGGCCGCCTGTCACCCAGTCCGCCGGGGCAGGTGTCGTGCAGGCGCCGTCGGTAAACCAGCCCACAAACCGATACCCCTTGCCGGGGGTGGGGACTGAGCCGACGGCCGTGCCCGTGACCGCCTTCACCGTCTCCGAGCCGAGACTCACCGTGCCGCCGCCTACGGCAGCGTAGTGGATGGTCACCTGCTGCTCCGTGTAGTAAAAGCGGATCACATTCCGCTGGGCCCGGTCGCTGATGGTCAGCTGCTTGGGCGAAGTGCTCACCAGGGTGTATCCGGAGATCTCCGGGGCTTCCTCGCTCACCAGCTTCCCGTAGCGATAGGCTGCCCCGGACGCCTTGCCATCCAGCAGCTTTTTCTCCGTACCGGCCTCCAGATACTCCACGGTGTAGGCGTACAGGTTCCGGTCATAGAACAGGTTCAGCACCAGGCCGTCCGGCCCGATCTCGCCGCTGGCGTTGCTCTTGCCCCCGTTGTAGGTGCAGCCGGCGATGGTGAGAGGCTCCTCCCGGATCACATCGCCGATCCTCCCGGGGCTCTGGATGGTGCGGTACTCGGTGTAGCCGTCGCCCTCCAGATTCTGAACCCAGTGGACGATCATGTAGTAAGCGTTCTCGCTGTCCTGGGTGTACCAGAAGGTCAGCACGTTCTCCCCGGCGTTGGCTGATAGGACCAGACGCTTCTGGTAGGCATCCGGCATATAGCCGCTGATCTGCTGAAACGTCTCCGTGACCACCGACTTCCGGTTTTCGGCCACATATTTCTCCTCATGGAGCACCTTTCCCGTCCCCTTTTCCAGATACCGCACGGTATAGGGGACATTCTCCCGGGGCGTGTAGACAAAGGTGAAGGTATTGCCCCCGGCGATATCCATCAGAATGGTATGGCTGCTGGTCTGGGGGAAATAGCCCTCCCGGTAGGCATCGAAAAGCTGGGTGCCTGCCTTGGCCGTGAAGGTTTTGGA
Organism: uncultured Eubacteriales bacterium; assembly: GCA_900550615.1. Lineage (GTDB taxonomy): Bacteria > Bacillota > Clostridia > Oscillospirales > Oscillospiraceae > Vescimonas. Next base: position 13,775 of record URSX01000032.1, on the reverse strand, counting down.
CGTACCGGCCAGGGTGGAGCCCAGGGTAGGCTCCGCCACCGGGGTGCCGTCGGCCAGCTCATAGCGGATGGTATACTGCACGGGCACCCGAGAGCTCCACTCGGCGAAGATGTCCAGATCCCGGGTGACCGGCATGTTGGCAAAGTCAAAGGCCTTCTTCACCCCGCCGTCCAGGTAGAACCAGCCGCTGAAGACATACCCGCCGTTTTCAAAATCCTCGGGGGCCTGGGCATAGCCGCCGTGGGGCACCGTCTGCTGGCCCAGCAGCTCCTCCTGGGTCATGGCTGCGGTCTTGAAGACGCGGACGGTGTGGCTCGCAGGCACCCACTTGGCATAGAGCAGCAGGTCGGCATCCGGCATGGTGGCCGCAGAGAAGTCCACCTCTGAGCCGTCAAAGCACTGGGGCGTGGTGTACCACCCAGCGAAGCGGTAGGCGCCGGCCTCCAGATTTTCCGGATACTCCGGCTCGAAGTAATAGTCCGCAAGGGGCGTTTCATACGCCAGACTCCCGCCCTGGCCGGATACATCCGCGTCGTAGTTGTGGAAGGTCAGGGTGTGGCTGTTGCGCAGGTAGTATAGATCAGCCTTCCGGTCATTAAAGCTCGGTACCCGTTTATCCCGCTGGGTGAAGCCGGTGATGGGGTAGTAGTCCTCATCGTATGTAAGGCTGATGCCGTTTCCCTTGACCACAGTGGTATGGTACTTGTAATAGGTTCGTCCGCCTGCGGTGGTGGTCTCAAGGCCGGTGGTGTCCTGGCCCGGCCGAACCTCCAGCCAGTAGTACCACTCATAGGTACTGCCGCTCCACTGGGTGGGGGTCATTGTCACATCCTGGGAGGACATTTTCTCCAGGAAGGAATAATACTTCCCCGTGATGCTGGAGCGGAACACATAGCCCATGTCCAGAAGGCTCCGGATGGGCTCATTCTCCCAGACATAGGAGATGTCGGCGTCATATTTGGTGGTGACGGTGTAATCCGCCAGACTGCTGTAGCAGGAATTGTCATGGGTATGGGCCTCCTTGCCGCAGATCTCGCCCCCGGCCGCAGCGCCCCCGGCCGCAGCGCCCCCGGCCGTGGGGTTGCCCCACCAGTCGCGGGCCGTGGCGGGGGGATAGCATCCGCCGCAGTAATACGTCTGCCGCCGGGTGGTGTAGGACTCGTCATAGCTGTGGACATGGGCCTCCCTGCCGCAGATCACATCTCCACCGGAAACGCCGGGGAAGGTGATGGTGTAGCGATTGCGGCTGTAATACACATTCACAACGGTGGAGCCGTCCCCCTTCACGGTGACGTTCCGCTCCGTCTTCTCCCGGTTCAGGGTGAAATGGGTGATGTCCTTGGAGCCAGTATACTCGCTGCCGCTGACGGTGGTACCGGAGGCAGCCTGGAGCGTCGTGTGGTCAAAATAGCTGTAGCCATCGTCATCGGCGTTTTCCGTCCAATAAACAATGGTATAGGTGGCACTGGAAGGCTCCCATATGGCCCTGTATTGCAGGCTCATGGCCGGAACGGTCACGCTGCCGGGGTTCAGGTCATACTGCTTCTTCTGGGCATCAGATGCGGCGGCCCCGTCACAGGCCGTCAGCTCCCAGCCCGCAAAGGAGAAGCCGGGGCGGGTGGGTCTGCCCGGGGACACGGTGGCCCCATAGCGGGTGTAGATGGGATCCACGCCGTAGCCGCCGCCCAGGTCGAAGGAGAGCAGGTAGTAGTTGCGGTCATAGTAGATCTCCACCTCCGTGGAGCCGTCGGCCGCTATTTTGATCTCCTTATCGTAATACAGGGGGGTAAAGCCGTCCATGTCCATGGCGCAGGCATCCCCGATGCTGCTGCCGGTGAGGCCCTCCCGCTGGATGGTCTGGGCCAGGGTGTAGTTATCGTCCTGGATGTTTTGCAGGTAGTGGTGCACCTGGTATTTTACCAGGGCCGGCTTATAGGTGACGGTGTAGGTGACATTCTCCATGACGGCGGCCAGGTCGATGGTATACTGCCCGGTGCTCTCCGTGTCCTCGGCAAAATACGGCAGGTATCCCACCACCTCCGGGAACTCCACCACGGCCCGGAAAGCGCCCCCGGCCTCGATGCTGGCCACATAGGGGTCGGCCACAGGGGTGCCGTCTTCATAGACAAAGTTCACCGTGACGGTGTAGGTGCTCCACTGGCTGTCCCCGCCGCTCCGGGCCGGGGCCCTGCGCAGGGCGGGGAGGGCCTGCACCGGCTGGGCGCTCTCCGGAGCCGCCGTGTAGTCCACCCGGACGGTCACAGGGCGGCTGACGCTGGAGGTCTCGCCGGTTTGGATCACGGAGCGGACGCGGGTCACGCCCCGGCTATCCAGCAGGCTTGCCACCATGGCATAGCTGAGGGTGAGGGTGCTCTGCTTCCGGCCGGAGACCGTCACCCACTGCTGCCCCTCCCCGCCGCCGACGCTCAGCTGCCAGGCGTAGGCCGCACCGTCCCGCTCCGCCACGGAGAGGGTACACTTGCCGTCCTGGGGCAGGGAGACGCTGGTCACGGCCTCCTCGCCGCAGTACACGGCGTGCTCATTCTCCGCCGCTTCCGCCGTCAGGGAGGCGGCGCCGGACAGGAGGAAGGGGAGCAGTGTGGCCGCACACAGCACCAGAGCCAGGGCCTTGCGCAGCCCCGAACCTCCCGTTTTCTTCCGCTGACTTCTTTTCATCATACTATGGTTCCCTCCTTATTCCTTCGTTTCCCGCCGCCCGGCAGCGGCTTTAAGGCTGATCTGTTCATAGAAACACTCCCATATTACAAATCACAGAATCATATGAGAGTATCCGCCGCCCGGTGCGCCGGGTACTCTCATATGACCTGCACCCCGAGGGGTGCAGGTCACCAGCGTGTCGAAAAGACTTTTTCGACACGCTGCGCAAGTTTATGAAACTTTGAAAAAGTTTCATAAACTACTGATTTCAGCAGAAATGCTCAGCGGCCGTCAAAGGCGGCAAAGGCCGCGTCCCAGCTGGCAAAGCCGTTGGTCTGGATGGCCTGGGCCACCACGTCGATGTGGAATGCCCCGTTCTGGGAGATGCGGGTGGTCACGTCGCTTTCCGTGAGCTTTGCCGGGATGGAGAGGCGGGAGAACATGGCCGTGGTGTCCGCCCCGGGGGCCAGGGTCCCGGTATAGCGCAGAGTGGCGACAAAGTCGCTGGTGGGATGGTCCGGTCCGGACATGTCATAGGCAATGTCCTCCAGCACCCAGCCCGCGCCCAGGGTATTATCAATGAGGGCGGTGAACGCGGCCTCCTGGGGCGCGGCAGCGGTATTCTCATTGTAAAGGCCCAGCCAGTTCACACCGTTTTCCACGGTGACAATGGCCCGGATGTAGGCGGGGTTCTTGCCGGTGTTATGCACAATGGGATCCTTGGTCAGCACGGCCCCGGGGTACACATCGCCGATGCCGTACTCGTTGGCGCTCACCCGGGCCCCGGTGGGGCTGCGGATGTCCGTCTCGTCCAGGACGATCTTCACACTGCCCATGGTAAAGGCGTTGCGGGCGGTGCCAGTGTCGGTGAAGTATGCCAGGGACGCCCCGGCAATGGCCATGACCCCGATCACCGCGGCCAGGGCCAGGGAGATCACTTTCTTTTTCAGCACAAGCGGTCACTCCTTTCTCATCGGCGCGGCCGGTCACTGCCAGTTGGACGTTGCGCCGCCCCAGGGGTTATAGTGGTCGCCAAAGGCGGCGGTGATGGCCTCAGCGGCGCTGTCAAAGCCGCCGGCCTGGCAGGCTACGGCGAACACCGGGCAGGAGACCTTGCTCCAGTCCCAGCCGGCGTCCAGTGTGAGCTTCTGGCCGAAGGCATAGGCGCCGTCCTCCTGCATCTGGAAGGAGGAATCCAGGTATACGCCCTGGATGGCCTGCTCGGTGACGGCTCCGGCGGCAGCGGCCTTGTAGTAGTCGGCAAAGTAGACATTATAGCGGATACCGTCGTCCATGGTGGTCTCGAAGTAGTTCCACTTGCCGCCGCGGGTCCAGAGCCACTGGGTGCCCTCGGTGGTGACGGCCGCGCCGTTTACCACGGTGTTGCCGAAGTTGAAGTGCAGCACATTGTGCCCGGCGTTATAGGTCTCGTAGCCGTCGTCCAGAGCGGAGGGAATGGCGAAATATAGGCGGATATAGGCATCCTCGGAGCCGGTGTTCCGGACGGTGACCATTTTGTCCACATAGTTTTTCGCGGTGGGCATGCCGAAGGAATCCTTCTCCCCCTGGGCGGAGCCCACCAGGGGCAGCAGCTTCTTGTTCTGCTCAAAATTCTTCAGCTCCGTGCCGTCGGCGCTGCGCTCCTGCTCCACCAGGTCGATCTTCACGCGGCCCACGGTGAAGGTGTTCTCCACGTCCTTGGTATCCGTCAGATACGCAAGAGAGGCCCCTGCCACGGCGGTGACGGTCAGGACCGCCGCCAGGCACAGGGATATGATTTTCTTCTTGGTCATTTTTCTTCTTTCCTTTCCCTATGTAGTTGGATGTAATTGGAAAACGTCCGCTTTTACCGATTCACCTTGGCCCAGGCGGCGTCCGCATCGGCCACATTGTCCATCTGTACGGCGTAGGCCGTAAAGGTCAGGGTGGGGTAGGTGGCCGGGGTCAGGGCGTTCAGCATGGTCTTGGTGACGGTGTCCTTGACGGTCACCTGGTTGTCGGCCAGCACGGCGAAGGAGGCCCCGGCGGCAGCGGTGGCAGCATCCACCTGACGGTAGTAGACCCCCTCCTGGCCGGCCAGCGCCGTCCAGCCGGTGGCCATGGCACAGGTCATAAAGGTGTCAAAGTTCGCGGATTTTTCCACCTTCACAAACAGCCAGCAGGCCTCGGAGCCCGCCTGTACCGTGACGGTGGGATCCTTGTCAATGGTGTTGCCGGGCACCATCTTGTACTCCCGCTCCGTCTCGGTCAGGGTGATGTTGATGTCGCCCACGGTGAAGGTGTTCACCACGGCGTCCGTCTTCTGCGTCAGCCACGCGAGAGTCCCTCCCACGGCGCAGCACAGCACCAGGACCACCGCCAGGGCGGAGAGCCAAGCTTTTTTCTTCATTTTTCATCGTTCCTTTCCTGTAATTTTGCGATCGGCGTTATAAATAAGGCGGTCTGCCATATTTATCGGGGTCTGCTCACCGGAACTCTTTCCAGGCCGCGTCGGCGTTTGCAAAGCCGTCGGCCTGGATGGCCTCTGCCAGGGCGCTAATCTCAAAGCCGTCCAGGGCGGCCAGCTGCTGGCCTGTGACCCACTGGGGCACCACAATGCTGTCAAACAGCGTGGGCAGCACCACGTCGCCATCCGGAGCGGCTACGGTCTCGGTGTAGTAGAAGTAATAAGTAAGGGTATCGCTGGCCTTGTCATAGGCAAAGTACTTGGAATCTGCCAGCATCTGCTCCGTTTCGGTCATATTGTCAGGGATGATCCCGTCCCACTTGGCCGCGCCGGACGGGAGGAAATTGACCATCCGGAGCAAAGGGTAGGCATTTTCAATGCCGGTAGGGCCGTCATCAGCAAAGGCGGGATCCGTGCACAGGGCGATGATCTGCGAGGCGTTGTTGAAGGTGACCTTCATGCGGATGTAGGAGTCCTCGCTGCCCCGCAGCACCGTGACGGTGGGATCCTTCCCATAGGTATGGCCCGGCATTAGTTTGTATGCATTTTCCTTTACCCGCTGCGCCGGTGTGACGGCCGTGCCGTCCTCGCGAACCTTTGCCTCATCCAGCCGGATGGCTATCTGACCCACCGTGAAGGTATTTTTCACGGCATCCCGCGCCTGTAAAAAGGCCAGGGTGGTCAGCACGGACGCGGCAACCAGCAGCGCCGCGCAGAGGGACAGCGCCAGTGCTTTTGCCTTTGTTTTTGCCTGCATAGTGAAACCTCCTGAAAATGATATATTTGGGTGCCTTGCGGCGTTCCCGGCTAATTTTCCGCCGTCTTCCCGGCGGCCTTGCGGCCCTCTTTGCCCTCCAGCAGATCCGGCAGGAACACGAGCACTACCAGCGCCGCGGCAAAACCCACGGCCAGGTACAGCCCCGGCGGATGCTGCACAAAGTGGGCCAAGCGGCCCAGATGAGGGATGCAGAGCACAGGCTTTCCGATGACGTTCCGGCAGTGCACGAGGGTGCCGTCCGGGGTGTCATTGGCATCCCCCTGAGTGCGGAACCGGAGGACGCTGCCGTCCTCCCGGTCGGGAAGGATCTCAACGATGCGGTGGGTGGCCGCCGTGTCCTCGTCCAGCAGGAATGTGATGGCATCGCCCACCTTCAGCTCCTCCGGTGCCACACTTTTCACATACAGCAGGGACCCGGTGGGGTAGGCGGGCTCCATGGAACCGGACAGAACGGCGTAGGTTTTTATCCCCGCCAGCCGGACGCCCACCAGCGCCACGGCCAGCAGAACCACCAGCGCCACCAGAACGGCGCTGAAAATATTCCAGAGCTTTCGGACGGTCGGATGCATGCTTTTCTCTCCCTCTTTTTTCTCCGGGAAGGGGCTCTTCCCTTGTTTCGCCTCATTGTACACCATGAATAGCGCATTTTTTGCCGAATTCTCGTGTAGGTGAGCATTTACCATGTTCCGGCGCTTTGGGTGGCCAAAACATAGGAGTTTTGCTTCTTGGTGCTCCTTTTTCATCCGGCAAAACGGTTGACGATGCCATTGACAGAGCGGCTTCTGCCGAATATAATAATTTATGGGTGAGTACCTACCGGCAGTTAGGCTGAAAAGTCTGGCTGCCTTTTTCACAGAAAAATCTTGAAGCGGAGGGATATCTCATGAACATCACAGTTTATCTGGGCTCTACCGAGGGCAACGATCCGGCCTTGGGCCAGGCTGTCCGGGAGCTGGGCACATGGATCGGAGCCAGCGGGAACGCGCTGGTCTACGGCGGCTCCCGAACGGGTCTGATGGGCCAGCTGGCCACAAGCGTTCTGGAGGCCGGCGGGGAGGTCACCGGTGTGGAACCGCAGTTTTTCATCGACGCAGGCTTTCAGCACCTGGGCCTGACCCGGCTGATCGTCACCAAGGACATGTCCGACCGCAAGGCCAAAATGATCGAGCTGGGCGATGCGTTCATCGCCTTTCCCGGCGGCACCGGTACCCTGGAGGAGATCACGGAGATCATGTGCAAGGTGTCCCTGAAACACCTGCAGGCACCTTGCATCCTCTACAATCTGAACGGCTACTATGACAGCCTGAAAGCCCTGCTGCGGCATATGATCGAGATGGGCCTGTCCAGCGAGGAGCGGCAGGAGGGAATCTATTTTGCCGAGGATCTCAGCCAGATCCGGCAGCTGCTGGGCTACGTGTGACGCGGAAAAATGCGCAAAAAAACAGACCGGAAATCCGGTCTGTTTTTTTGCCGATATAGAGATTTACTTGCTGCGATCCGCCTGGATCAGCCGCTTCAGGGCCTCCACGCCCAGACGGACGGCGGAGCTGGTGTCCTCGGTCATCTTCTGGTCCAGGCCTGCGGCCTCCCGCTCCTGGTTCCATATCACATGGAAGCACGAGCCGCACCGGCAGCCCAGAGCGTTGGCCACCACGAACAGCGCCGCGGATTCCATCTCGCTGGCCTTCACCCCCAGGCGCTTCCAAGCCTCCCACTTGTTCAGCAGCTCATAGGAAACCGGCATCCGGCCGGGGCTGTGCTGGCCATAGAAGGAGTCCTTGCACTGCACCACGCCGGTATGATAGCGATAGCCCCCCGCCCGGGCCGCCTCCACCAGCGCGCTGGTGATCTCAAAATCCGCCACGGCAGGGTATTCGATGGGGGCATACTCCCGGCTGGTGTGCTCAAAACGGATGGCGCCGGTGGCGATCACCACATCTCCTGACTGCACATCCAGGTCGATGCCGCCGCAGGTGCCCACCCGGATGAAGGTGTCCGCGCCGATGTTGTGCAGCTCCTCCATGGCGATGGAGGCAGAGGGGCCGCCGATCCCTGTGGAGCACACGGAGACCTTTTCTCCCAGCAGCGTGCCGGTGTAGATGGTAAACTCCCGGTTGCTGGAAACGAACTGCGCATCGTCAAACAGAGCAGCGATGGCCTGGCACCGCCCAGGATCTCCCGGAAGGATGCAGTAACGGCCCACATCGCCCTCCCGGCAGTGAATGTGAAACTGTTTTTCCAATTTTTGCATAGAATGGGCCTCCTTTTTTTCTTATGATGCCGTCGATCGACAGGGACAAATACGCCTGCCCTTGTTTCCCGATGATATAAGTATACCTTCTTTTTCCGAAAAATGCAACCGTCGCTTTCGTTGCCAGAACTTGCACGCGGTAGCGGCGGCAAAAAAGCAGATACTATTTCCGGGATCGCAATTTCAGGAAAACAGGAAGGAGTATGGGCGTGCAGAAATTTTTATCATTGCTCCTTGTGGCCACGGCGCTGCTGAGTCTCTCGGCCTGCGGAAATAAGCCCGACACCGAGTCCGAGCAATTCCCGCCCACGGTGTATGACGGCACCGGCGGCACCAACGGCACCGGGGCCAACGGTTCCCCCGCTCCGGAGAACAACCCGGGGGGACGGACCCTGACCCCCTCGCAGCAGCTGTGGGACAGCGGCGACGACAGTCAGTCGGAGATCCCCGTGACCCCCTATGAGGACATGGTGGAAAACGGCCGCGTCCGGGATACGGACGGCATCCTCTCCGACGGGGAGAATCCGCAGAATTGACGGGGATAGCTCCCGGCGGGGTGGGGCGCCCCGCCGTACATAGCGTTCTATGCACCGCATCGGGCGGACAGGGTCGTCCGCCCCTACGCAAGTGATTCGCCCCTACAGGGGAAACGGATTCCCACGTCCAATTTGTGAACTAGTCTCGGAATGACGCACAAAAGCTTACGGCGCGTGCTATTATGAGGGCGTACCGCGCCCTCACGATCCGATTCTCTCCCGCCGTTCGCCCCATTTTCCCCCTTGACAACGCGGCGAAATCCGCTATAATTTGAAAATGACAATCATTTTTAAATTTGGGAGGGATGTTCCCATGTCCTATATGACCAGGCAGCAGACGGCGGTACTGCAGTGCATTGCCTCCTGCCCCGGCGGCCGGGCTACCGCCATGGATCTGGCACAAAAGCTGCGGCAGGACGGCCAGTCCGTGGGCCTGAGCACCGTGTACCGGCAGCTGGAAAAGCTGGTGGCCCAGGGTAAGGTCCACAAGCTGCTCACAGAGGAGGGCGCCTGCTATCAATACTGCGACAAGGCCCGGCACAATGACTGCTTCCTGCTCCAGTGCGAGGGCTGCGGAGCCATTTTCCACATGGACTGCTCCCACCTGGGAGAACTGTACGACCACCTGCTGGAGGGCCACGGCTTTGCCATCAACCCCCGGCGGACCATGTTTTATGGCCTGTGCGAAAAATGCCGGGAGGCGGAGAAATGATAAAACGCATTTTGGCCCTGCTGCTGGCGGCGGCCATAGCCCTGAGCCTCTGCGCCTGCACCCCCGGGCGGGAGGAGACGGACACGGGCAAGCTCTCGGTGGTCTGTTCCCTGTTCCCCTACTATGACTTCGTGCGGGTGATCGGCGGGGAGTGGGTGGAGCCGAGGCTGCTGGTAGCTGCCGGGCGGGAGGCCCACAGCTTTGAGCCTACGCCGGTGGATGTGATCCGGGTGAGCCGGGCGGATGTGTTTATCTACAACGGCGGCGAGGGAGAACAATGGGTGGACGAAATTCTAAACTCCGCCGGGGGAAATATCCCCACGGTGCTGCGGATGATGGACTACGCCGAGACCATCCAGGAGGAGCCGGTGGACGGCCACGGGCACGACCATGACGATCACGATCATGACGGGCACGGGACAGACAGCGACGAAATAGAATATGACGAGCACATCTGGACCTCCCCGGTGGAGGCCATGAAGCTCTGCCGGGCCATCTGCGACGCTCTCTGCGCCGCCGACCCGGCTCACGCGGCGGATTTCCGGGCCAATTTGGCGGAGTATCTGACGGAGCTTTCCGAATTGGATGCGGATTTCCGCCAGGTGGTCAGCGAGAAAAAGCGGGATCTGTTGGTGTTCGGCGACCGGTTCCCGCTGCTGTACTTCTGCCGGGAATACGGCCTGAACTACCGGGCAGCCTTCCACGGGTGCTCGTCGGACACGGAGCCGTCCCTCTACACTTTGAAATTTCTCATTGACAAGGTAAGGGAGGAGCAGATCCCGGTGGTGTACGCCCTGGAGCTGAGCAGTCAAAAGGTGGCCGAGGCCATTGCCGAGACCACCGGGGCAAGGGTGGTGACCTTTTACTCCTGTCAGACCGTCTCTGCGGCGGATTGGGCCGCAGGGGAGGGATATTTGAGCCTGATGCGCCGGAATGTGGCGGCGCTGCGAGAGGGGATATGCTGAATGGATAAGGAAATTTTACTGGCCTGCCGGGACGCCGGCCTGGGCTACGAGGGCAAGGCCATTTGGGAGCATCTGGATTTCCAGGTGTGCCGGGGGGACTACATCTGCATCGTGGGCGAGAACGGCTCCGGCAAGTCCACGCTGCTCAAAAGCCTGCTGGGCCTGCTGCCCCCCCTGTCGGGCCGCATTGAGCGGGGCGGGAGCCTACGGGGCGGGGCCATCGGCTATCTGCCCCAGCAGACCCGGGCCCAAAAGGACTTTCCCGCCACGGTGACGGAGGTGGTGCGCTCGGGCTTTTTGAGCGCCGGGGGCCACCGGCTGCTCTACACCCCGGCCCAAAAGGCCCAGGCCCTGGTGAACATGGGCAAGCTGGGCATTCTGGAATTGAAAGACCGGTGCTACCGGGAGCTCTCCGGGGGCCAGCAGCAGCGGGTGCTCCTGGCCCGGGCCCTGTGCGCAGCCCGGGAGCTGCTGATCCTGGATGAGCCGGTGACGGGCCTGGACCCCGCCGCCGCCCAGGATCTCTACCGCACCCTGGCCTACCTCAACAAATCCGAGGGCATCGCCATTGTCATGGTGACCCACGATATGGAAAACGCCCTGCGCTACGCGGATTTCATCCTCCACGCCGGGCAGGGGCAGCATTTCTTCGGCACGGTGCGGGACTATTTGGCTTCGCCCATGGGCCGGCGGTTTGGAGGTGAGAGCGCATGATCCTGCTGGAAATGTTTACCTATCCCTTCATCGTCCGGGCCTTTATAGTGGGCATTCTGGTGTCTGTGTGCGCGGCGCTTTTGGGGGTTCCCCTGGTGCTGAAGCGGTACTCCATGATCGGCGACGGCCTGAGCCATGTGTCCTTCGGGGCGCTGTCGGTGGCGGTGGCCTGCGGTTGGGCGCCGCTGCCGGTGTCCATCCCGGTGGTGGTCATCGCGGCCCTGGGGCTGCTGCGGATGACCGAGCGCAGCAAGCTGGGGGCCGACGCCGCCATTGCGGTGGTGTCCGCCTCGGCGCTGGCCATCGGTATCATCGTCACCAGCCTTACCACCGGCATGACAACCGATGTGGACAGCTATATGTTCGGCTCCATCCTGGCCCTGAGCCGGGCGGATGTGGCCTTGAGCATCGGCGTTTCTGCGGCGGTTTTGGTGCTGTTCGGGCTGTTTTACCACCAGCTTTTCGCCATCACCTTTGACGAGAGCTTTTCCCGGGCCACGGGGATGAAGGTGGGGGTGTTCAACACCCTGCTGGCGGTGCTGACGGCCCTGACCATCGTGCTGGGCATGCGGCTCATGGGGGCCATGCTCATCTCCAGCTTGGTGATCTTCCCGGCCCTGACGGCCATGCGGCTGAAAAAGAGCTTCTTCGGCGTGGTGGTGCTGGCGGCGTGCCTCTCCGTTGTGTGCTTCTGCGTGGGCCTGACGGGGTCGTATCTGCTGAGCCTGCCTGTGGGCGCGTCGGTGGTGGTGACCTCCCTGGCGGCGTTTTTGGCGGCGACGGTTGTGGGCCGGATAAGGGGTAGAAACTAAAAAGAGACGGATTGCCACGGCCGGTGTGCGCACCGGCCGTGGCAATGACATATGACATGAAATTTTGTGCAAAACCGGAGGCTGAGGTTCTACCTCAGCCTCCGACATCTCTGTCTTATATGTGTTTGTATTCAGCTCTTAATCATAACTGTCAAATATGAACCTCTCTGACCCGGTTGAGCCATATCCAATATTCATACCCCATCCCGGGATTATACTCAATGTATATTCATCATTAATATCTGCAAACAGGGCAAAATCTTCAATCCAGTCAAAATTTATATCGCTGGAGCGCGTTCCTTGTATATCTTGATAATCCACCTCTTCCATTTTAGCCCGTCTATGGAGTTCATACACACCGCTGCACTCATAATTATTTGCTGTAAAGTCCAAAGCAATCGTGTTATTGTCAAGATCTATTTCCTTAATCAAGACTGTAAATGTCGTTAAAAAGCCTTCTGCCGTATAAAATCCTGGCTCCACTTTTAGCTCATAATCGAATTTACTTAAATACTCTTTTACTGTATCGCCCGGAATTCTCCAAGTGCATATAAGGGGGTCAAATTCGGCACGAAATATAAATGTTTCTGCTGTTTTAATAAGGTTTGTTTCTCGGCTGGCGCTGACGGTGATAAGAGACATTTCGTTTTCTAAATCTGTGTCCATACTCTCTACTGACCAGGATGCATACCTACAATGATCCCATTCTATAAATCTTTCGTTTATAGCTGTGAAAAAATTATCCACGACGCTATTATCCGGCCCTTTCAGAGGCTTTGTGCTATTCTCTCCCTCCGCATAGGGTTCGTATTTGTCCAGCACCCAGCCTTGGTCATCGTAGTAATTATAGGTCAGCTTCATGCTGCAGACGAAGTGGGCAGTTTCCGTGTCCGCCTCCACTGTGACATAAACGAAGTCGTTCTTGCGTTCCTTGTTGGTCTGCCGCTTCAGAATCTTCAGCGAGGAAATTTCCTCTATGGGGACATCCGAAACGGCCACTACATCCATGACCCCCTTTTCCTGCATGTCCGCCATGATCTCCTTTTCCGACTTTACGCCGCCCCGGCCGCAGGAGCACAGCAGGAGGGCGCACAGGGCTATAGTCCGTCCTTTCATTCTTCCTTCTCCTTCATATTGTTTTCACCGCAGCCACGCCGGGGGCCGGGGCCCCCGGGCAGCCGGGCGAAAAACAAAAACGCCGTGCAGGAGCGTATCCCACACAGCGCAAGAAACAAATGTCCTTATGCAACACAATCATAAAATAATATGCGCACAAAACCACCCTTTACAAGAAAGGCCGGTCTGTCGTATAATATTCCATGCGGTGCGGCCGGTTGGCCGTTGTGTAGGTGTCGAGGTCACCTGCGCAGGCTCTCGGGTGTTGGCGCACCCGGGAGCTGCCGCATTTTTGTTTTTCAAGCAAAGTATAGCACAGCCCACACCCCTTTACAAGCCTTTTTCGGCAAAAATCGTCGAGATACCGCCATTGGAATGCAGTACGGGAAAAAGAACGGATTGCCACAGCCAGTGTGCGCACTGGCTTCGCAATGACAGGGATTTTCACATGGGGTGCGGCGCAGGGCCGTTTTCGGGTCGTCCGGGAGGCCGACCCCTACGGAACGTTTACCGATAGAATTTCGTAGGGGCGGCTTCTCGACGCCCCGCCGTTATCCACCCGCACCATCACGGCGGGGTGTGGGCACCCCGCCCTACGGGAGCATATCCCCAAATCTGCGTAGAGGGCGATGCCCACATCGCCTCGCACGGTAGACGCAGAATCCATCCCCGCCGCGCCAGGCCAGCGCGGGTCCGCGTGAGCGGCCAGCGGCTGTAGGCGCAGAGACGATACGAAAGCAAGATGATAAACCTGCGCGTCCGGTTCGCGTGGCAGAAGGCTTCCACG